>NZ_JASMRI010000017.1:0-98543 GCF_041431375.1 Flavobacterium sp. Arc3
TCTTGCATTGAGACATATTTTATAATTGCAAAAGTCGTTATTTATATATTTCCCCACAACATTTAGACTTGATCCTAAACTAGACTCATTCGGTCATTGTCTTTCATTTGTGTTTCAATTGTAAACTCTTCTGCATTTAAGATGGTGCTGTCATTAGATAGTTCTAGTTCATTAAGAATAGTGAGTATACCAAGCAAACGTGCTAAAGGATCCAAAGTGGATAGTGCTTCGATCTGAGGTCCAACAGTTTTTTTAATACGGTCGCCAAACAGAATCCCTTGTTTTGCTTTATTAAAGAGGTTTTTGATGTTAACCATTTCTGCAATATCAAAAAAATGGTCGCCCAGAAAGTCGGGCTTCATTTGGATAACTGTTTCTCTTGAATGATCGGTCTCTTCACTATTAAAACCGCAGTGTGGTAAATTGCTACCTATTAATATAAGGTCACCATCATGAAAATAAGAAAGGTGATTGCCTACTTGTCGCTTACCTGAGCCAGTACTAATGTATACTAATTCAATTTCTGGATGGTAGTGCCACTGATTGTTGTGACTGTTATTGCTTTTTTCGTGATTTGATATAGAAAATGAACTCCCAAAGGAAGGAACTATAATTTTTAGGTTAGGTATTATAGGTCTCATTTGTTTTGATTTATTTTTATGCAAAGATAAGAAACATTGCGAATTTGTTAATGTATTTAACCTTTATCGATTTCGTTAGTGATAAAATAACGGTAAAGTGTAAAAATGATGCATAATGCGTAATGCGCTTGCTGTAGTTTATGAGTTATAATACAAACGTTGCTCTTTTGAGGTATTAGCGGTACAGCAAATCATAACTGTTTTGTACTTGTCCTTATAATGGAGGTAAAATGTTTGTTTAAATAGTATATAATTGTCTGTAATAACGCTGCATTTTTTTTTAAGAAATAAAAAGCGTTTTTATCAAATGTTGCATTTCCTAGCGTTAGTGGTTTTAGTTGCGGTTCTTGGTAAGGTAAAATTGTGTTATTTAGTTTAATTTTTCAGATTGAAAAAGCAATTCCGTATTAATTGTCAAATGTGTTTAAAAAGCAGGTTAAAAATAGGAATCTTCATTTTTTATCCGATTTTGCAAAAATAAGATTATTGCGAAATATTCAAAAATAGTGTGCTTTATCGTTTTCGTAAAAGGTAAAATACCGTATAATCGTGAAAAACCTGCATTATATTCAACGAAATGGATGCTGTAGATTTGTAATAGTTAAAAGGATTATAAATCTAAAAACTTTAATTATGAAAAAGATCTTAAAATTTGGTTTGGTATTGTTAGTAGTATTAACAGCTATGAATGTACAAGCTGCAGAGGTAGACTTTTCACTAAATGTGAAAAAAGGAGAAGGAAAGACGGTAATTTTTGCTTTAGATAAAATGGATAATGTTGAATTGTCTATTTATGATGCAAATAAAGAACTGATTCATTCAGAAAGTATTAAGTCAAAAGGAAGTATTAACAGAACATATGATCTGAACAATTTACCTGAAGGGACTTATTTCTTAGAAGCAGAATCTGATATAAAAATAGCTAGGTATAAAATAGCTGTTGTTGGAGAAACGGCTACTTTGGAACAAACAGCAGAGTCAGTAGTTTATAAACCTATGCTTGTGAACAATAATGGTGTGGTTTCGTTAAGTGTTTTAAATTCTAAGGAAGAGCCTGTTACTGTTAAAATCTACAATGAGGGTGGAGCTGAAATGTACAGTATGACCACTAACGAGCAATATGTAGGTAAGTTTTTTGACATTAAAATGTTTCCGCGTGACAAGTATACGTTTGTTGTCTCTTATGCTGATGGTATCATGGTTAAAACGGTTTCGGCTAAATAATAAATAGTTTGTTTTTTTAAGTAGTAAACAGCTCAATTTTTTGAGCTGTTTTTTTTTGTTATCTATTATTTGTAATTTGATCCATTACCCAGCTGGTATGTGTTGCTGTTTTTCCATTTGAAGGATGCATAGTGTTTTCTGATAGTTGTTCTTTCATTGCTTTTACATGGTAGAATTGTACGTTTTCTGGGTGTGCGATAAAGAGTGATGTTTTTCCATCTTCATTTGAAAGGATTATATTTTCGTCGTTAAAAATGGAAAATTCAATTTTACCTTTACTTCCGTAGATGGAAACCTTGTCCTCTCTCGTGAAACAGCCAAAGTTCCAGCTTCCTGTTCCTGTTATTCCCTTCTCGTGAATCCAGCATGCTGTAGTCGCATCGTTAGCTGAATACAGTCCTTGTTGATTAAGACTATTCCCTGAAACTTCTTGAATGTCTCCTAGTAGGTGATTGAATAGGTCAAGGCCATGACTTGCTAAATCATCAAAATAGCCTGCGGTTGCTACTTTCGCATCAGTGCGCCAATTGTAGATTCTTGATAAATCCTGCTCAGAGGCTGGTCTGCTAAAATGCCAGCTGATATGTCTGACTTCACCGATACTGTTAGTTTCTAGCCAATTTTTTACTTGCTCAAAACGAGGTAAAGTTCTTCTATAATAAGCAACAAATAACGGAAGGTCTTTTTCTCGAAAGGCTTCGTATATCGCATTGCTGTCTTCGTAACTGGGGGATAATGGTTTTTCGATACAGCATATTTTACCTGCTTCGGCTACTTTTAGACCATATAGTTTGTGGGTGTCTGGGGGAGTAGCGATATAAATGGCGTCAATTTCAGGGTCGTTAATTAGCTTATCGGCGTCAGTATAATATTTTTTTATACCATGTCTTTTGGCGTAATCGGCCGCTTTGTCCTTGTCTCTTCTCATTACTGCTGCTATCTCAAAACCAGCTGTTTTTTGATATGCGGGTCCACTTTTCTTATCGGTTACATTACCACAGCCTAGTATTCCCCAGCGAACAATAGTTGTTTCTTTATTTGAATTTGACATTCAGTTCTTTTTTGTTTCTCTTAGCGTTTATATAAAGGCTAAAATAAGAAAAAGAGACTGTTTCAAGTTTATTTTGAAACAGTCTCTTTTATTTTTTTTTTTGATCTATATTCTTTTCAACTTATTCTACATACAGCTTTAACAACAATGCTAATACTGATAGGCTAGTGGTAATTAAGAAAAAACCACCGATGTAAAAGTGTGCCGCTTTGTTTGTGTTGTATTTTGTTGCAGCTTCTTATCCTTTTTGAGTCTCTTTTTCGTTTCGTAAATGATCTTTAAAACACTGAATTATTGATAATGAACTGTATTCTAATAAAGAAACAAAGAAGAATGAGGTTGTGCAATACCCACTTTTAGCGATGTTTAAGAATTTGAGTTTTGATTTGTATCGAATGTTTAGTCGCAACCATCAATGCCGCAGCTGTTTCCGTCATTTGTCTCTATTAAGGTCACTTTTGAATCGAAATCACCTTCTTCCCACACTTTTTCCAGTGTTTTTACGAATGTTTCAACATGCTGAGCGCCAGAAACTGCATATTTATTGTCGAAAACAAAGAAAGGAACCCCTTGAACTCCTATTTTCTGTGCCATTTCGATATCTTCTTTTACTGCAGTTCCGTACTCATCTGAATGTAATACGGTGTTGATTTCTGTTGCATCAAGTCCAACAAGGGTACCTAGATTAGTCAAAGTCTTAATGTCGTCTACATTCTCGCCATCTGTAAGGTAGGCTTTAAACAATAATTCTTCTAATTCATTTGACTTGTAGTATTTTTTTGCCAAGTGTAAAAGTCGGTGTGCATTGAAAGAATTAGCCATAATAGCTTTTTCAAAATGAAAGTCCAATCCTGCGTTTTTAGCATTTTGAGTCATGCTATCCATCATTTCTTGAGCCCATTCTTTGTCTTTGCGGTATTTTTCGGCTAGATGCTCGACCATATTGTCATCTTCAGATGCAACAAAGCTAGCATCGAGTTGGAAACTTTTCCATTCAATTTCTACATTAGCTGCATGAGGAAACTCTGCTAAAGCTCCTTCAATTCTTCTTTTTCCTATATAACAATAAGGACACATAATATCCGACCAGATTTGTACTTTTAATTTATTTTCCATCTTTATTTAATATTTGTATATACAAATTTAGTAATAAATAAATGATTTGTAATTGGGTTTATGATTTTATTGGGATTTGTATTTCTGAATAGCGTTTGCGGAATAGGGGATTCATCTCGTTATAGATTTTTGGAAAATGAATAGGGGGAGAGTTCGATTATTGAGGTTAAAATCGATAATAATTGGTCTAGTTGTACTATGGTTTTATTAGCTGTTGGAGCTTTTTTTAACATAAAAAAAATCTTTTTTTTTACGTGTAGCGATATCGTAATAGTTGATTTTTCTTACTTTTATAATTTATAAGACGTATTTTTTACGTAATAAAGTATTCTTGTTAATACCATATATTACGTGGTAAAATAATATAAAAGAGTCTATTTAATTGCATTTACTGTTTTTATAAAGTAAAATATTTTTAGATATGTCAAATATAATTATATCTTTGTTTTAAATAAACGTAAATAATACGTTTTATAAAAACAAGCCGAGCCAAAAATATCAAATATGAAATTATTAATGTTAAAATCGAAAAGCGCTACTTTTTTAGCGGGGCAATTTAAACCTAATGGCAAATTAATTTTTAAACTTTTAACTGTAGGTTTATTTCTCTCGCATAGTGCTGTTCAAGCGCAGGAGGGGAAAAAAGAGGACACTCAAAAAACTTCTATGGTTGAGGATGAATACAAATCATTCAATATAGGACTGCATTTAAAGAACATGCATACATGGCATGGATTTGTAGTAACGCCAGCCCCTATGCTTGCTACTAATTTAGAATACAATTCTAGAAATAAGAAATTCACTTTTGGTCTTTGGGGTGGAGCTGGTTTTTCGGCGACTACTACAACAAATTACAATGGAGAGCAAATCAATGCGAGTTACAAAGAGTTGTCTATTTATACTTCTTACCATATTACTGATAAATTTTTCATTGAAGCGGTTTCTCATAACAACTATACTGGTGTTGAGGAAAGAGGGGATAAATTACATTATTGGAGTTACGATAAAACACAAGGATATAATTTTGTAGATTTAAACTTTGGTTATCAGGTTACTAAGAGTACTTCATTGTATTTAGCGACTATAATTGCTGGAAGATCTGGTGATTATGAGGTGCAAGCAAACGGGACATTGAAGGATTCCTACACACATTATTTTGAAGTAAAAAGTAAAGTATGGGAGCAGGATAACAATAGCCTGAGTTTATTTGCTGGTGGTGCTTGGTCTTTTATCACTGATAAAACATTCTATACTGAAGGCAAAGGAAATATCATTAATGTAGGTGCGGTTTATTCAAGAAAAATAAAAGCGGCTGGTTTTGTATTACCAGTTGAGGTTACTGCAATGTGGAATCCCGAAAAGGAAAAAGCAGTTTTGCAGGTTGATCTAAGAATATTTTAACAGCACTTATTTTTTTAAATTTATTAACGATTACAAAAACAAAAAAACCATGAAAAATTTTTTAAAGAAATCAATTAAACCATTATTAGTAATGGCCATAACGGTTAGTTTAGCTAGCTGTATCGATAAAGGTAAAGATGCAACAAAGGAAATTAAATCCAGTAATGCAGAGATTACTAAAATTGAAAGTGCAAAGGATTTAAAAGGGATGAAAATAGGATATTGTACTCCATCACTAGACGCTCCTTATTATCAAGCACTTTTAACAAGTATCAAAGAAAATACCGAGGGTAACGGAATGGAGTTTTTATCTGCTGACGGTCAAGGAGATATCAATAAGCAAATTGCTGCTGTCGAAGATTTGATCACTAAAGGTGTTGACGCTTTATTATTGAACCCAAAAGATCCTATGGCATTAGTTGCGGTTACTAAAGTGGCTAAAGCTGCTAATATTCCAGTATTCATCATCGATAGTTCTATAGATCCTTCAGCTGAATTTGTGACTACAATTCAATCTGATAACTTAGCTAACGGACAATTAGCTGGAGAATGGGTTGCTAAAAAGTTTGGTTCTAAAAAAATGAAAATTGCTTTATTGAGTGGGAATGCAGGAAATCCTGTTGGACTAACTCGTAAACAAGGACTTTTACAGGGTATTACTGAGGAGCAATTAAGAAGTTTAGGATATATTGATCTTAATGTGGTAACACAAATGTACACAGAGTGGACATATGCTGGTGGTTTGAAAGCTATGGAAGATATATTAGTTGCTCATCCAGATGTGAATGTTGTAATTACAGAATCTGATGTTTGCGTATTGGGTGCTATTAAAGCGATTGCTCAGGCTGGAAAAACAAACGACATCTTAATTGTTGCAGGTGCCGATGGTCAAAAAGAAGCAATCAAATACATTATGGATACTGATTTCTACGGTTGTACTGCTATGAATAGTCCTGTTCAAATTGGAAAAAATGCGGTTGAAGCTGCAATTCAATATATTAATGGTAAAAGAGATTTTGCTAAAAAATCTTATACAGCGCCATTATTGATTACTAAAGAAAATGCTGCACAATATTACAATCCAAAAGCATTGTTTTAATATTATAAAACTAAATTAAATGGGAAATTCAGAAAGTGAATACCGACTTGAAGTCAGCGGAATAACCAAAAGTTTTGGTGTTGTTTCTGTTCTTGAAGGTGTTGATTTAAAAGTAAAGCATGGGGAAATTCATGCTTTACTTGGCGAAAATGGCGCGGGAAAATCAACATTAGTTAAAATTCTTAGCGGCGTACATCAAAAAGATAGTGGTACGGTATTGCTTAATGGTAAAGAAATAAATCCTAAAAATACGCATGAAGGTCAGGTATTAGGAATTAGTGTTGTATACCAGGAATTATCTTTAGTTAATGATTTATCAGTAGCCGAAAATATCTACTTGCAC
This sequence comes from Flavobacterium sp. Arc3, assembly GCF_041431375.1. Taxonomy (NCBI): domain Bacteria; kingdom Pseudomonadati; phylum Bacteroidota; class Flavobacteriia; order Flavobacteriales; family Flavobacteriaceae; genus Flavobacterium; species Flavobacterium sp. Arc3. The sequence continues at coordinate 6,876 of NZ_JASMRI010000017.1, forward strand.
AAATTAGGGGCAAGTAAGTTTTGGATGAATTGGAAAAAAATAACCAAAGATGCTCAGGAATTAATTGATTCTTTGGGTTTTGTTATCGATGCTTCGGCCAAGGTGAGAGATTTAAGTATTGTTCAAAAGCAAGTAGTGGAAATTGCTAAAGCTTTATCAGAAGATACTAAAGTATTGATCTTGGACGAACCTACTACCGTTTTTGACCCAAATGATGCGAAGAAATTATTTGAAAACCTTATCCGATTAAAAAAAGGAGGTATGTCTATCATTTATATTTCGCATCATTTAGAAGAAATATTTAAAATAGCCGATACTATTACTGTCCTTAAAGATGGTATTGATACTGGTAGCATGGCAACTAAAGACATTGATAAAGACGGTGTTATTCGTTTAATGATTGGTAGAGAATTAGACGATTTGTTTCCTGCAAGAACTTCTACAATAAGTGAGGATCCCATTTTTGAAGTAAAAAATCTTACTGGGATTGATGGCTTTGTAAAAGATGTGTCTTTTTCAGTACGAGCGGGAGAAGTATTAGGTGTTGCCGGTTTAGGAGGAAGTGGAAGAACCGAGATGGCGAAGCTAATCTTTGGTGCCGATAAAAAGAGATCGGGAACACTTATCTTAAACGGAAAAGTGATTACTATAAAAACGCCTGTTGAAGCTGTAAAACACGAAATAGGATTTGTGTCTGAAGACCGAAAAGAAGAAGGGGTGTTTTTACCGCTTTCAATTAGAAAAAATATAAGTATTACTAGTTTTAGTCCTATTTCAAGTAAACTAGGTTTTATAAATAATGAAAAGGAATATAATAATGTTCTTGGTTTAATAGAAAAACTAAATATAAAAACTCCAAGTTCTGAGGTTGATGTTAAAAATTTATCTGGAGGTAATCAACAAAAAGTAGCACTTGCAAAGTGGTTAAGTATCGATAGTAAATTGATTATTATTGACGAACCTACTAGAGGAGTTGATGTTGGTGCCAAAGTTGAAATTTATAACCTTATAAATGAAGTGGCAAAAAAAGGGGTAGCTGTTATCGTAATTTCTTCAGATATGCCAGAAATTATGGGAATCGCAGACCGAATTTTAGTGATGCACAAAGGAAGAATATTTGGTGAATTACCTAAAGATAAATTCTCAGAAGAAAATATTTTAAGATATTCTATTGGTGAAGAATTAAAAAATTAAATTTTAAATATAAAACAATGAATACGACTATAAAAGAGCAACTTAGTACTCCTGGTGGAATATTAAAGTTTTTGATCAAGCACAACACGATTGTAATATTTGTGTTATTAATGATTTTTTCAGCATTAATTTCAGATGTGTTTTTTACAGAAACCAATCTTTCTAATTTATTAAAACAAGTTGCTGGAATAGGAATTATTAGTATTGGGATGTTAATCGTAATCTTAACAGGCGGAATTGACCTTTCTGTAGGTTCGTTAGTAGCTTTACTGGCGGTTACCTTTGCTATCTTGGTTAATACAGTTTTATTGCCTTTTGCAATACTATTAACTGTTCTACTTGGTTTTGCTCTAGGTAGTTTCTCGGGTTATTTAGTCGCTTATCAAAAAATTGCTCCGTTTATAGCCACTTTAGCTTTAATGACAATCGCTAGAGGTTTAGGATTTATTTATTCTAAAGGTTCACCTGTTACATTTAATTCAGCTGGAGGGACATTCATGTCTGACTTTGCAAATAAATCAACACTTGGGGTTCCAAATATTGCCATCGTATTTTTTATTATCGTGGCAATCACATCTGTAATGTTAAAGTACAATGTTTTTGGAAGGTTAGTTATCGCGATGGGAAGCAACGAAGAAGCTTCTCGTTTATCAGGGATTAAAGTCAATAAATACAAATTTTTAGTATATGCCATATCAGGTTCTTTGGCTGCAATTGCGGCGATTATTACTGCTTCGAGAACAAATTTAGGATCTCCTAACATGGGAGTTTCTTGGGAATTAGATGCTATTGCTGCAGTAGTTATTGGTGGTGCTAGCTTAAATGGAGGTAAAGGAACAGCAATCAATACGTTAATGGGTGTGCTTATCTTAGGATTAATAGGGAATATCTTAAACTTATTAAATGTGCCATCTTATCCACAGCAAGTGGTTAAGGGAGGTATTATCATTCTAGCAGTATTATTTCAAAAATTCGAAGGCAAAAAACAATAAATCATGAAACATATTAAATTAAACAACAGGAGTTTAAAAGAACTTGCTGATAGGGTCGCTGTACCCAATTACAACCGAGAAAATATTAAGACAGGCTTCGTGCACGTAGGTGTTGGTGGGTTTCATAGAGCGCATGAGGCCATGTATTTAGACCAATTGTTACACGATGAGTCTAATGCAAATTGGGGTATTTGCGGAGTGGCTTTGTTGTCTTACGATCAAAAAATATATAATACGCTTAAAGATCAGGATGGTCTATATACACTAGTAGTTAAAGAGCTTGATGGAACTTTAACTAAAAGAGTTATTGGGTCTATTACTGAATATTTATTTGCTCCGGATAGTCCAAAAGCGGTGATTGAAAAAATGGCAAATCCTGAAGTTAAAATTATAAGCCTTACCATTACTGAAGGCGGTTATAATTTGAACGAAGCGACTGGTGCCTTCAATTTTGGCAATCCTCAAATTATACACGATAGTAAAAATGCCGATGCTCCAATAACTATTTTTGGATATTTGACCCAAGCTTTAAAACTTCGTAAAGAAAGTAATAGTGGTGCTGTTACCATTTTATCTTGTGATAATATTGAAGGAAATGGAGACGTGGCAAAGAAAATGCTTTTGTCTTATGTAGAATTTGCGCAACCTGATTTATTAGAATGGATTGCTGCAAATGTATCTTTTCCTAACAGTATGGTTGACCGTATTACGCCTGCTACAATGCCTGCTGATATTGCTGAACTTAGTGAAGTTTCAGGAATAGAAGACCAATGGCCTGTGGTTTGTGAATCTTTTCAACAATGGGTAATCGAGGATAAGTTTATAGCAGGAAGACCAAATTTGGAGGCTGTCGGCGTTCAATTTGTAAAAAATGTAGCTCCATTTGAAAAGATGAAATTGGGTTTACTAAACGCAGGACATTCCGTTGTGGGCATTCTCGGTAGTTTAATGGGTTATTCAACAATTGACGAGGCTATTAGTGATCCAGCGATTGGAACTTTCTTAGCTGACTATTTAGATGTTGAGGTAACGCCTATTCTTCGTGATTTAGATGGAATGGATTTAACGGCATACAAACAAACACTTATAAACCGTTTCAGTAATATTTATATCAAGGATCAAATTGACAGAATCTGTTCTGAGACTTCAGCAAAGATTCCAAAATTCATCTTGCCAACTGTACAAGAGCAATTAAAAGCGAATAAAGCAATTGAACATGCTGCTTTTGTTGTGGCTGCATGGGCAATTTATAGTTTAGGTTTCAATGAAAAAAATGAAGCGATTAATATTAAAGATGCTTTGCAGGAAACACTTTTGGCAAAAGCCAAATTAGCAAAAGAAGATCCAAAAGTATTTTTAGAAGTGGAAGCTGTTTTTGGAAACTTAAGTCAATCGGAGATTTTTAGTGACGCTTTCGCGAAAGCCTATCAAAATATCGTAACTTTTGGTGTAGAGAAATGTATATTGGAGATGAATAGTAATTTTTCAATTAAGAAATAATGATAAAAGCAAGCTGTTTTGGTGAAGTATTGTGGGATGTATTTCCTACTCATAAAAAGATTGGCGGAGCACCGCTCAATGTTGCTGTTAGATTAGAATCTATGCAAAATGAGGTGGCTGTTATCAGTAGAATTGGAACTGATAAAATAGGAGACCAAGTAATAGCCTTTTTAAAAGAGAATAATGTGGAGACTAAAGGAATCCAAATTGACTCTAAATTTAAAACAGGTGAAGTCAATGTGACCTTAGATGATAAAGGGTCTGCTTCTTATGAGATAATGCAACCGCGCGCTTGGGACAAAATCGAAATGACTGATGTTGCAATAGAAGTTACCAAAGCCGCTGATATTTTTATTTATGGAAGTTTAGCATGCAGAGAGACAACATCTAAGGAGACATTATATGAGCTATTGAAATTAGCAAAATATAAAATTTTTGATGTGAATTTACGTGCGCCTTACTATACGATTGATGTTTTATCGCACTTAATGAATGAAGCAAATTTTGTAAAGTTTAATGACGACGAAATTATTGAGATCGCTGGATTATTAGGAACAGAAGATAAAACATTAGAAGAAACCATTTTGTTTATTGCTCAAAAAACCAATACAGATTGCATTTGTGTGACTAGAGGAAGTGAAGGTGCTATTTTGTATTTTGAAGGTGATTTTTATTCTAATCCGGGATACAAGATTACTGTTGCAGATACAGTAGGGGCTGGGGATTCTTTTTTAGCAACTCTTATCAATAAATTAGTAAAAAAATCAGACCCGCAAGAGTCTATAGATTACGCTTGTGCGATGGGTGCATTAGTAGCCAGTCACCAAGGTGCTAACCCAAAGATTGAGGAAACGGCAATTAATGACTTGATGGGTAAAACACATTCGTAAAGGAATATATTTTTTTTAACTTGAACTGGATTTTATTTGTACTAGAGCTTCATGATGTGAGTCATGAAGCTTTTTTATTTACCACCGTTTGTTATGAGATATTACTTTTGAAAATTAGTTAGCATTCCAATTTTGGATGCATTCCTTTACTTTATTTTCTCGTAGTTGAGTAAATGCGTCTAAGTAATAAGAAGTGAAAGTTTCATTTTCAATCAGGTCATCAAAAACGGATTTGATTTCAAGAAATTTAAGTGGGTTTTGGATAGAAAGTGCCGCCGTTCTAATAAGTCTGCCACTCATGGAGTCGATAATGTCATAAGGCATATCGTTATCATCTACGCCGTCATTGTATTTTGCCCATGCTGCAATGATAAAAGCAGCTTCTTTAACGTTCTTTCCGTTTTGTAATTGGTATTTGACTGTCGGCAGAATGAATAAGGGAATCTTAGCCGAACTTTGCTGGCAAATACGGAACAATTGGTCATTGATATGGGGATTTTGGAAACGGGAAAACAAATTGTTTTTATAGTTCTCTATGTTTTCTTTGTTTGAATCGGTCAGTGTTGGCGTCACTTCATTATCCAAAAATGTTTTTAGAAAAAACATAAAATCTGAGTCGTTAGCAGCTTCATGCACTGTCTTATAGCCATGTAAAGTGCCTAGAATCCCTAGTATGGTATGGCTGGCATTCAGTAATCGAAGTTTTAGATTTTCAAATGGTCCAATGTTATCCGTATATTGTACGCCCACTTTATCCCATGTAGGCTTTTCATGTATGAATTTATCTTCAATCACCCATTGCGAAAAAGATTCGCAAACAACTGGCCATTGGTCATCGATAAAGAAGTCTTCTTTAAGCGTTTGGACGTCTGTAGAATTGGTAATTGGTGTAATTCTGTCCACCATGGTATTTGGAAAACTAGTGTTTTTTGAAATCCAATCTACTAGATCAGGTTCTGTTTTATTCACATAATTAAAGAGTGATTGTTTTATGGAATCTCCATTAGACTTAATATTGTCACAGGAAAGCACGGTACAACCCGGTAGGTTTCTTAGTTTTCTTAATTTGAAAGCTTGAGTTAGATAACCAAAAACTGTTTTTGGACTAAAAGGATTTTTAATATCCTCCATTACTGCGGGATGATTGATGTCAAATTCTCCCGTTATCTCATTTAGGTGATATCCATCTTCTGCAATAGTCAAGGATATTATTTTGATGTCTGGATTTGCCATTTTTTCAATAACAGCTAATGGGTTTTCGGGACCAAAAAAATATTCCACTATTGAACCAATTATTTTGGCTTTATGACTTCCATTAAGTTCTTTGGTGTAAAGAGTATAAAGTCCGTCTTGATCTTTTAAAATATTATAAATTTTACGGTCGGAATCTAATAGGTCGACGCCGCAAATACCATAGTTAAGTTCCTTGTATTTGTCAATTAGCTCGTGAATATAATACGCTTGATGTGAGCGATGAAAATTACTCACTCCTATGTGTAAAATACTAGTTTTAATTTGAGTCCTATCATACGAAGGAATGGAAACATCTTTAGGCAACGAACTTAAGTTTTCTGCATTAAGATAATAAGATTTTGCCATAGTATTTGGTACGCTATAAAAGTGAATTTAAAAACGTTAAAAATACGTAATTATATTTGAAATTAGGCATTCTAAGTTGATGTCTTCGTCTGATATTTAATACAGTGCAAGGGAATAACTGTTAATACTAAATGTGCATTATTACATATGGATATTGGGTGATAAGGCTGCGAAAATGTGAAGTGTATTTCTTGTTACTAATAGGTATTGAGTATTCAAAAAGAGAGTGATTTTTACTCTTGATTAATGATTTATTATCCAATAAAAAAATTAAAACAGCTATATTTGTGTAATGTGCGAATAGATGGCAAATCCAATATCAAATTATGGACTTTAGAAAAATAAGTAACTTATCGGTCGATTGTGTAATTTTTGGTTTAGGGTCAGATAGTCTTAGTGTATTACTCCAAAAACGTAGTTTAAACTTATACAACAAAAACTACCCGGTAATCGATGATTGGATCTTGCCAGGTGAAAACGTTTTTAAGAGTAATAATTTAGGGCAGTCTGCAGATCGGGTTTTAAAGGATGTTACACAGAAAAGTTTCACTAACAAAAAACAGTTTAGAACCTACGGTAATCAGAAACGTGTTCAATCAGACAAAGATTTATTGTGGGTTAGGAGCCAAGGCGGAGAGGCTAGAACTATTACAGTAGTGTATTATTTGACGTTGCCCAAAGAGAATATTCTAATTGGTGCGGATAGTGATTTTAAATGGTTTCCTGTTAAATCGCTTCCTGAAGTTGGTTTTGATCACCAATTGATTATTAATGATGCATATGAAGATTTAAAAAGTAAAATTATGACAGAACCTATCATGTTTGATTTGGTTCCAGTAAAATTTACGTTAAATGAACTTCAAATAGCCTTTGAGATTTTGCTTAATATCGAGTTAGATAATCGAAATTTCAGAAAAAAAACAATCAGTAAACCCTACATCGTTCCTTTAGAAGACAAACGAAAAGTAGGCATTTCTAAAAAACCTTCTAAATTATACATGTTTAGTAAAGATGTATATGACAAAGTTGTTGAGAAAGATTATATAGTAAGTACGATATTAGTCTTGATCGTTAAACTTTTTATTTAAGCACGCTAAACCCCAATCGCAGCTTTTTTTTGGGTAAATCTATTTTCTTAAGGATAATTTACGGAGCTTTTACATTTTTGGTACATTTTCTAATTGTCTTATAATTTTTGGTTATTTCTAATATACTCTTTTTAGTAAATAGTTGTTTGTATTTGCAAATTTAACGGGCCTTGTTTTATCGAAATTAGATAAGAGACCGAAGTTTTGTTTTGGTGGATTTGTAGTTGCGGGAAGTATGAAACTAGTAGAAAACGACTCTTCTTTTTCAGTTAATGGTCGTCAAAAGCAGAAGAAAACAGAATTTGTCGAAGAGTAATTATATTAAAACAAAGTTAATATTGGCTAGCTGTAAATTATTTTTCGGCAAGTAAACGGTGGTTTATATTATTGTATTTAAGTGTTTTACAAATTAAAAAACTAGATCTGTGCTATAACTGTAAAATGGTAATTCTAAATTTTGGCACACTACTTGAATATCTCATTTCAAATAACAATGAGATAGCGTAAGCCGAAAAGCTCAAGAGTAGGCAAAACACAAAATATAATTATCATGAAAAAAATTACCTTTTTAGTAGCTAGTATCCTTTTAATGGGAGGTGGTGTAGCAAATGCAACAGAAAAAAATAACTTGTCTAGTGAGAGAAGAGTTGCTGTAGATTTTAGAAATGCGGAACCGGTTGTTTTCACAGAAGGTGGAATTGAGTTCTATGTATTTGCCGATGGTCAATTTGATTTTAATACCCGTTCTTCAGCCCGAGATAAATCTTTTAAACCATATAAGAGAGGAAATGGAAATAAAAACTATGGTAACGTTGCTTCTTCTCATAGAGATAATTACGGTGTAAAAGTGGAATACGATAGAAGGGGGAATGTGACACGAATCGGAAATGTTTCAATCAATTTTGATTCAAATGATAGAATAAGACGAATAGGTTCTGTTCAGATGTCATACAATCGTTTTGCTTTGGAACGAGTAGGAGGCTTAGAGATTATCTATAACCGAAGAGGTCAAGTTGTTGACACTTATGGGTCTGTAAAAGGCGGTAGAGGGTATGCACATAACCAAGATAATGATTATGAATATGGAAGTGACAGGAACTCAAACGACCGTGATTATAGAGCTAATGATACGAAAGTTGTACAACGTGATAATAGAGTAGCAACTACTGTAGATGTTAGAATCGTAAAAAGAAATTAGTTTGTTGTACATTATTGGTTTAAAAAGTCCCGCTGGTATTTGTATCAGCGGGATTTTTGTTTTGTATAGACTGAGATGTCAAATGGATATTAGAAGCTAGCGAATTGATTATGGTCGTAAAGTTTAGACACAAAAAAACCGTCAAAATTATTCTTGACGGTTTCTTGTATAATTTTAAATAAAGTTTATGCTAGTAGATCTAAAACGAATGATGGATACAAACCTAGCGCTATATTCAAGACAATCGCTATAACCGCGACTGCGTAAATAACAAAAGGAGTTCCTGTTCTTTCTTGATTAGGCTCTTTTGTATACATCGCTATGATCACTTTAAAGTAGTATCCTACGCTTATAATTGAATTGATTACAGCAACTATAACTAAAGCAAGAAAACCTGCTTGCAGCATGTTATTGAATAAAAACAATTTGGCAAAGAAACCTGCAAAAATTGGAATTCCCGCCATAGATAATAGTGAAGCAGTTAAGATAGCCGCTAATAAAGGGTTGGTTTTTCCTAATCCGTGGAAGTTAACGATGTCTTCGTTTTCGTTGTTTTTACAAACATATATAATTACACTAAAGGCTGCGATTCCTGCCAATGCATAAGCTGAGGTGTAATACAATAATGTCCCAGCAGCATTTGTAGTACTTAGTAAAGTCATTAACATAAAACCAGCGTGGGATATCCCAGAAAATGCTAGTATTCGTTTTACGTTTACTTGTCTTAATGCCATTATGTTTCCTACGGTCATGGAAGCCATAGATATGATAACAATAACTAATTGGAATGAAGGCGAAATGTCCGCATGCATAATCGTTAGCAATTTAAATAATGTGGCGATAGCCACAACTTTTGCCAATGTGCTCATTAAAGCAGTGGTCAAGGTAGGAGATCCTTCATAAACATCAGGTGCCCAAAAATGAAATGGTACAGCTGCAATTTTGAAAAACATTCCGATAGTAACCAGTACAATTCCAATTGGGAACCAAACAGGCAATTCGGCAGATTGCGATAATTCGCTAATTTCAATAACATCAAAACTTCCCATCGCTCCGTATATTAGACAGATACCAAAAAGGATAATTCCCGAAGCAAAAGATCCCATTAAGAAATACTTTAAACCCGCCTCATTACTTTTTATACTTAATCTATTGCTTGCCGCCAAAATGTATAGGGCAATAGATAATACTTCGATTCCTAAAAAGAACATCGCTAAGTTTCCAAAAGAAACCATGGCAACTGTTCCTGCCAATAAAAATACTTTTATGGCAATAAAATCTGAGATTTTAGTTTGGTGATGCTCATAGAATTTATGACTCAAGGCCACTAAGAAAATGGTTAGGATGATAAACAGACCACTGAATGCAGTAGAAAATTTACTCACAATAATCATGTTGTTGTAGTAGGCTTCAGGAGAATTAAATTCTGAGATATCAAGGCCTAGAATGGCAAGTAACCCAATAATTGTTATGGGAACAATGGCTTTTCTTAGATCGAAAATTTCAAATAAAAGGCATAAAACACCTAATCCTATTATAGCTATTAATGTATTCATTTTTTTTATTTGACTAGTTAATTCTATTAATATGAGTTAAAATATTTTCCAAACTTGGTGTGATTAAGTCTGTAATTGGTTTTGGATACATCCCAAAAAAGAATAAAACTGCTATGATAGCAACCAAAGCAAATCCTTCTTTAAAAGTAACATCGGCAAATACTTTTGTATTTGTTTCTCCAAGCATCACTTGTTGGTACATTTTCAACATGTAGTAAGCTCCCAAGATGATAGTTGTTCCTCCTAAAAAGGCAAACCATACATTTATTTGTGAAAGACTGTATAATACCGTGAATTCCCCAACAAAGTTGAAAGTAGTAGGAAGCGCAACAGACGCTAATACCAGAAGTAAGAACATCGAAGCAAATTTTGGTGATTGCGAACGAATACCACCCATTTCAGAGATGTTTCGAGTTTCATATCTCCTAAATATGATTTCAGAGATAAAAAATAATCCAACTACTACAAATCCGTGAGCAATCATTTGTAAAACTGCACCGCGTAATCCGTCAATTGTCAATGTATAAGTACCTGCTGCAATTAGTCCAACGTGAGCTAATGAAGAGTAAGCTAGTAATTTCTTTAAGTCTTTTTGTCTCAAAGCAACAATTGAACCATAGATTACTCCAGCAATTCCAAGGCTTATGAAGATATACATGTATTCTTTTGCGGCAAGTGGAGCAATAGGTAATTGCCAGCGAATAATACTGTACAATCCCATTTTCAGCATAATCCCTGAAAGCAACATCGTTCCTACTGCAGGTGCTTTTTGATATACGCTTGCTTGCCAAGTATGGAAAGGAATAAGTGGGATTTTAATAGCGTAAGCTAAGAAAAAGGCCAAGAATATCCACAATTGTTCTGTTGCTGATAAATTTAATTTGTATAAATCTTCTAGTAAAAAGCTTCCCGCTTGTTGGTATAAATAAACAAATGCAATTAGCATAAATAAAGACCCAGCTAGTGTGTAGATGAAGAATTTTATTACCGCTTTTTTACGTTCTTCAGCATCACCGTTACCCCAAATTAAGGCAATGAAATAAATAGGGATTAAAGATAGTTCCCAGAAGATGTAATATAAAAGACCATCAGAAGCTAAGAACGTTCCTACCATGGCAAAAGCCATAAAAAGAATCAGAGCATAAAATGCTTTTGCATTTTTATATTCATTCTCAAAAGAAGAAAATATAATGATAGGTGTCAATGCTAATGTCAATAGAAGCATTGCGATTGATAAACCATCTGCTTGAAGTGCAAATGAAATGTTAGGTTGGTTGATCCATTGGTGGATAACACTAATGTTTTCGCCAGCATTAAATTGATTTAACAATACAATTGCACATCCTAGAGATGCTAGGGAAAAGAACAATGCTACTTTTGAAGCCAGTTTGTCACCAGCCAAATACGTTGCAAAGGCGCCAACAAAAAGTATAATTAACAGTATAGATACATTCATAGTATAAAATTATTGAACTAAAAATAAATAGGTTACAATGGCACACATGCCTAAAACAAAAGCAAAAAGATAAAAACCAATACTTCCGCTTTGTAATTTTTTTCCTTGAAACCCTATTTCATTGGTTACTTTTCCTAATCCAAAAACTAGAGAGGTCAAGGTGGTTTCCACATTATCTCTAAAGAATCTTGACAAGCCATTGATTGATTTCACGAATAAAAAGTCATAGATTTCATCTACATAATATTTATTGTATAACACTTTTGTAAAACCTGTAATAGCTGCATCTTCAGCAGGAACTTGATTTTGTTTGATGTATTTGGCATAAGCAATTCCAATACCTACTAGTCCACCAATAACAGCAACTAGCATCAACATATATTCTGAAGTTCCAAAGTGGTGTTCTTCTGTTGCTACTTTTGTAAATAGAGGCGCTAAGTATTCGTTCAGCCAGCTATTAGTTGGTAAACTAATCAATCCACCTATTGTTGCTAAAATTGCCAAAACAATTAAAGGGAATGTAATCAAAGCTGGACTTTCATGTAAATGACTTTTTTGTTCTGCGGTACCTCTGAATTCTTTGAAGAAAGTAAGGTATAACAATCTAAACATATAGAAAGCGGTCATTAAAGATGCTAATGAAGCGATGAACCAAAGTATTTTGTTGTGCTCAAAAGCCACCATCAAGATTTCATCTTTAGAGAAGAACCCAGAAAAAGGAGGTATTCCTGATATTGCTAATGAAGATATTAAGAAGGTAATAAATGTGATTTTCATTACTTTTTTCAATCCACCCATTTTACGCATGTCTTGTTCTCCGTGTAAAGCATGAATAACTGATCCAGAACCTAGGAACAAAGAAGCTTTGAAAAAAGCATGTGTAATTACGTGGAAAACGGCTACTTCATAAGCACCAAGTCCTAAAGCCAAGAACATCAATCCTAATTGAGAAACGGTAGAGTAAGCGAGCACTTTTTTAATGTCGGTTTGAACCAAAGCGATCGTTGCAGCTACAAGAGAAGTAACAGCACCTACAATGGCGATTATGTTTTGTACTTCGGGAGCTAGATCAAATATGTAATTTAATCTCGTAATCATAAAGATACCCGCAGTTACCATCGTTGCAGCATGTATTAAAGCTGAAACCGGTGTTGGACCTGCCATCGCATCAGGTAACCAAGTATATAATGGAATTTGTGCTGACTTTCCACAAGCTCCAATGAATAGAGCAAAAGCAGCAGCAGAGATCCAATACATGTTTAAATCTGTAGCGCCAGTAATTGCTGTTTTTAATGTAGCATAATCTAAAGTAGAAAATAATGATCCTATGATGAAGATTCCAATTAGTAAACCTAAATCTCCAATTCTATTCATGATGAACGCTTTTTTAGCAGCATCGTTGAATTCTTGGTTTTTATGCCAAAATCCAATTAGTAGGTAAGAACAAAGACCAACGCCTTCCCAACCGATGAATAGCACTAATAAGTTACTTCCTATTACCAAAGTAATCATAAAGAAGATAAATAGATTCAGATAAGCAAAGTACTTATGCATGTTCTCGTCATCATGCATATAGCTGATAGAGTACATATGTATCAGTGCACCAATTCCAGTAACAAAAAGCAGCCATAAGATCGATAATTGGTCTAATAGAAAACCAAAATCTACTTTAAAGTTGCTGATTTGAATCCAATCGAAAAGCGAAATTTGAATCCCCTCAGGATTTGCAACAATTACTCCGAAGAAATAAGCTGAAGCCAAAAAGGAAGTAAAAACAGCAAGGGTTCCAATAACTCCAGAAGCTGTTTTTCCGATACTTTTTCCAAAGAAAACATTAAATAAAAATCCTAAAAAAGGAGCTAATAATAAGAGTAAAGCTAAATTCGTATTCATTATAATTTATCCTTTTAAGTTTTTTAAATTATTGATGTCAATTGAGCCTAAATTCCTAAATATAGAAACTAGAATAGCTAAACCTACAGCAACTTCGGCAGCAGCTACAGCCATAGAGAAAAAGACGAAAATTTGTCCCTGGGCATCTTGGTGATACGTAGAAAATGCAACAAACAAAAGATTGACTGCATTCAGCATAATTTCGATAGACATAAATACGATAATTGCATTTCGTCTGTATAAAACTCCAAATACCCCAATACAAAAAAGTATCGTAGAAAGGAAAATGTAGTTTTCGATGCCTATTTCATTTAAAATATTGTTCATGTTATTTCTCTGTTTTTTCTTTTTTAGACAATAAAACCGTTCCAATCATTGCTACTAAAAGCAATATAGATGCAAATTCAAACGGAACCATATACTCATTCAATAAGACTTTACCCAATACTTTGATAGATTGGTAATCCTCTCCAGTAGTGATGTATTCTCCAACGATAGGTTTAGAGTTGATGAAAACCAAAATCAAAACGATACAGATTAAGCAAAAAGAAACAATTGCTCCTAATCGTGTAATTCTAGGTTTATGAACTTCATTTTCTTTATTCAGGTTCATCAACATGATGGTGAATAAGAATAGAATCATAATCGCTCCAGAGTAGACAATGATGTGAACAATGGCTAGAAATTGAGAGTTAAGTAATAGATAATGTCCTGCAATTGAGAAAAAACAAATTACAAGCCATAAAGCACTGTGAATAGGATTTCTGCTAAAGATTGCCAAAAAAGCTGTAGCAATAGAGACAGCTGCTAAAACACAAAAGATAATTAGTATAGTTGACATTAGTTAGCGTTTTTAAGTTGTGCATTTTGCATTGCGATATCTAAAGGCATGACTAATTTATCTTTTCCATAAATGAAATCTTCTCTGTCATAACTGGAAGCAACTAGTGTTTTTGAGGTTGTCAAGTAGATGGCGTCTTTTGGACACGCTTCTTCACACAATCCACAAAAAATACAACGCAACATATTGATTTCATATATCGAAGCATATTTCTCTTCTCTATACAAATGTTTTTCCTCTGGCTTGCGTTCTTCCGCTTTCATTGTTATCGCTTCTGCAGGACATGACAAAGCACATAATCCACAAGCAGTACAATTTTCTCTACCTTGTTCGTCACGTTTCAATTGGTGCTGACCACGGTAAACCGGACTCATTTCACGTACCTGTTCAGGATATTGAATGGTGACTTTTCTTGTAAATAAATGCTTAATCGTGATTATCATTCCTTTGACAATCGCAAGTAGATACATTTTTTCCAAAAAAGACATCTCTTTGTTAGAGACTACTTTTTTTCTTCCAGATAAGGATATGGTTTCTATTGACATTTTTTATTTTTTTGAAGCTATTCCCGCTATCCGTTACAATCCACGCAAAAGGCGTTGGATTTTCACTTCTATCAGGGCTAGACATTTTTCACTTCTATTTAAAATCCTAAATAAATTGCTATTTCTGCTCTCAAAATTACAATTCCAGTAATAATAATATTGACGATGGAAAGGGGTATTAATATTCTCCATCCCAAATGCATCAGTTGATCGTATCTAAATCTTGGAATAGTCCATCGTACCCACATGTAAAGGAAAATGAAACCACATATTTTGATAAATAAAGCGACGATTCCTATTACATTGGCAAGGTTTACACCCCAATTTTCAACTGCCCAACTCATTCCCGGATAATTATATCCTCCAAAGAATAAAACAGCAAGGATAGTAGAAGAGATAAACATATTAGCATATTCAGCAAATAAGTAGAAACCCATTTTCATAGAGGAATACTCTGTATGGTACCCACCAATTAATTCTGTTTCACATTCTGCTAAATCAAATGGAGTTCTATTTGTTTCTGCAAAAGCACAGATTAAGAAGATCAAGAACGACAACGGTTGGTAAAAAACATTCCAGTTCATTCCAGATTGTTGTAACGAGATTTCTCTCAAACTCAACGTTCCGGTCATCATTAATAGAGCGATCAACGAAAGTCCCATGGCAACCTCATAAGAGATCATTTGGGAAGCCGCACGAACAGCACCAATTAATGAAAATTTGTTATTAGAAGCCCATCCACCAATCATGATTCCGTATACACCTATTGACATTACTCCAATAAGGTAAAGCAAGGCAACATCTATGTCAGTTGCCTGTAAGATGATATCTCTACCAAAAAGGTGAAAATGATCACCCCAAGGAATAACGGCACTTGTCATTAAAGCAGTAGTCATCGCGATGGCAGGTCCTGCAAAAAACAATAAACGGTTTGGTGTATCTGGTTCAAATTCTTCTTTCGAAAATAATTTTAATCCATCTGCCAGCGGTTGTAATAGTCCACCTTTTCCAGCTCTATTTGGACCGATACGATCTTGAAGCCAAGCGGCTACTTTTCTTTCAGCCAAAGTAGAATACATTGCCATTAGCATTGTAATTCCAAAAACAACTAAAATAATAACGCTTTTCTCTATAATTATAGTACTATCCATTTTCTAAATGTTACCATGTTTAAAATCTTCCTCTTCTTCTTTATCCAAAGGGATAGCTGGCATGCTTATTTTTAAACGGTCTTGTTCTCTACCTCTTAATATAAAATCTTCGGTATCGATTACAACTGTTTTTAATTCTTGCGTGTAATTATTTTGATTGATAACAGAATCTTTGTCAAATGCTCTTGGCCCTTCAATAACCCAGTCAGCAGGTGTTTTGTGGTCAAAACGACATTCGTTGCAAATGAATTCTTCTACTTCATGATAAACATCTTTACGGCCCGTAACTCTTTGAATTTCGTCTCCAAACATCCAAAGGGTTGTTTTTCCGCAACATCCAGGGGTTGTACACTCTCTATGAGCATTGTAAGGCTTGTTGAACCAAACTCTAGATTTAAACCTAAAAGTTTTATCAGTTAATGCACCTACTGGACATACATCAATCATATTTCCTGAAAACTCATTGTCGATAGCTTTAGAAATACAAGTCGAAATATTCGAATGATCTCCTCTATCCATCACACCGTGTACACGATTGTCTGTCAATTGATCAGCAACCATCACACAACGGTAGCAAAGAATACAACGATTCATATGTAATTGAATATTTGGACCAATGTTTTCTGGCTCAAATGTTCTTTTCTCCTCTATAAATCTACTTTTAGCTTTACCGTGTTCAAAACTTAGATCTTGTAAATCACATTCTCCCGCTTGGTCACAAACAGGACAGTCTAGTGGGTGATTGATCAATAAGAATTCTGTTACTGATTCTCTGGCTTCTTTTACTCTGTCAGAAGATTTACTGTTAATTTCCATACCGTCCATGCATCCTGTAACACAGGAAGCCATTAGTTTTGGCATAGGTCTAGGGTCTGCTTCACTACCTTTAGCTACTTCAACTAAGCAACAACGGCATTTTCCACCACTTCCTTTTAATTTAGAGTAATAGCACATTGCTGGTGGCACAGATTCTCCACCTATCATACGCGCTGCTTGCAGAATAGTTGTTCCTGGTTCTACTTCAATTGCTTGACCGTCTATTGTTACTTTCATTTATCTTTTTGTTTAAAGTTTCAGGTTTAAAGTTTCAAGTTGTTGGACGCAAAACTTTAAATATGAAAATTTAGATACTATTTTAAACTATTTGTTTTGTTACTAAGTGCTTTACTTGAGCAAATGGTTCTTCAACAAAATGATTTCTGTTTTTTATTTTTTCTGGGAAACGAACGTGATATTCAAACTCATCTCTAAAGTGACGAATAGCTGCTGCTACTGGCCATGAAGCCGCATCACCTAGTGGACAAATCGTGTTTCCTTCAATTTTACTTTGAATACTCCATAGCAAATCAATGTCTTCTTCACGTCCCTGACCATTTTCAATACGCCATAGCACTTTTTCTAACCAGCCCGTACCTTCACGACATGGCGAACATTGTCCACAACTTTCATGATGATAAAAACGAGCAAAATTCCAAGTGTTACGCACGATACAAGAAGTGTCATTATATACAATGAACCCTCCAGAACCTAACATCGATCCTGTTGCAAATCCACCATCACTTAGTGATTCGTAAGACATCAAACGGTCTTCACCGTTAGCTGTTTTGTATATTAAATCAGCAGGTAAAATGGGCACTGATGAACCTCCTGGCACTAATGCTTTCAAGGGTCTGTCAGAACTCATTCCTCCTAAATATTCATCTGAATTCATGAATTCGTAAACGCTTAGTCCCAACTCAATTTCATAAACACCAGGATTTTTTACGTGTCCTGAAGCCGAAATTAATTTGGTTCCCGTAGATCTTCCGATTCCAATTTTAGCATAATCATCACCTGAATTATTTACAATCCATGGCACTGATGCAATAGTTTCAACATTATTTACCACTGTAGGGTTAGCCCACAATCCAGATACTGCTGGAAATGGTGGCTTAATACGAGGATTACCTCTTTTTCCTTCCAATGATTCAATAAGAGCGGTTTCTTCACCACAAATGTAGGCACCAGCACCACAATGAACGTATAGTTCTAAGTCGTATCCTGTTCCTAGTATGTTTTTACCTAACCAACCTGCGGCTTTCGCTTCGGCAATTGCTCTTTCTAAAATTTTATAAACCCACATGTATTCTCCACGTATGTAGATGTACGATAGGTTTGCACCCAAAGCAAAACTGGAAGTAATCATTCCTTCGATCAATAAATGAGGAATAAATTCCATCAAGTAGCGATCTTTGAACGTTCCTGGTTCAGATTCATCTGCATTACATACTAAATGTCTTGGTTTTCCTGATTTTTTATCAATAAAACTCCATTTCAATCCAGCGGGGAATCCAGCACCACCACGACCACGAAGTCCTGATGCTTTAACTTGCTCAACAACTTCGTCAGGAGTCATCGCTTTCATTGCTTTTTCCACTGAGGCATAACCACCGTTCTGGCGATATACTTCATAGGTTTTGATTCCTGGAATCTTGATTTTGTCTAATAATATCTTTTTTGACATATTATTTATCGTGTAGTATTATTTTATTATCTCGGCAATCAATGATTAATTGATCGATTTTTTCTTGTGTAAGATGCTCTTTGTAAAAATCGCCTAATTGCATCATTGGTGCATAACCACATGCTCCTAAACACTCTACTCCTTTTACTTCAAAAAGTCCGTCTGCAGTAGTTTCTCCCATTTTCACACCTAGTTTTTCACAAGTGTAGTCCATCAAATCTTCTGTTCCGTTTAAGCAACATGGCGAAGTTTGACAAAATTCAAATAGGAATTTTCCAACAGGTTTTTGATTGTACATCGAATAAAAAGAAACAACCTCATATACCTCAATTGGTAATATTTGGATGATTTCAGCTACTTTATCCATTAATTCAATACTCAACCAATTGTCGTGAGCATCTTGAACTTCATGTAAAACGGGTAATAAAGCTGATTTTCTTTTGTCTTCAGGGTAATGACTAATTAATTCATTGATGCGAGTCATCAATGCTTCAGTCATATTTATTTCTTGTTTGTAATGTTTACGTTCCATAATTTTATGCGTCTAATTCTCCAGCAATTACATTTAAACTTGATAAAATAACAATCGCATCAGATAGTAATGCACCTTTTATCATTTCTGGATAAGCTTGATAATATATAAAGCAAGGTCTTCTAAAATGAAGTCTATACGGTGTGCGACTTCCGTCAGTTACTAAATAAAAACCTAATTCTCCGTTTCCTCCCTCTACAGGGTGGTATATTTCTGCAACTGGAACAGGAACTTCTCCCATTACAATTTTAAAGTGATATATTAAGGACTCCATACTAGTGTAAACATCTTCTTTTGGAGGAAGATAATAATCTGGAACTTCAGCATGAAAATCGTTTCCTTCTGGCATTTTTGCCAGTGCTTGACGAATGATACTTAAGCTTTCCCAAACTTCAGCATTACGAACGCAAAAACGATCATAGGTATCTCCAGATTTTCCAACAGGAATTATAAAGTCGAAATCTTCATAAGAGCTATATGGTTGTGCGACACGTACATCGTAGTCAACACCTGCAGCACGTAAATTAGGCCCTGTAAATCCGTAGGAAATTGCTTTCTCAGCAGATATGGCCCCTACATTTATGGTACGATCCATAAAAATTCTATTTCTTTCAAATAGATTTTCGAATTCTTTCCAAGCAACTGGGAATTCTTCTAAAAACACATCTAATTTTCTGAAAGCTTCTGGCGACCAGTCTCTTTCAAAACCACCAATTCTTCCCATATTAGTTGTTAATCGAGCACCACAAATTTCCTCGTAAATCTCATATACTTTTTCTCTAAATTGAAAAACGTAAAGGAACCCAGTGTAAGCACCGGTGTCAACTCCTAAAATGGAATTACAAATAAGGTGATCTGTAATTCTCGCTAATTCCATTACAATAACCCTTAAATACTGAGCACGTTTTGGTACTTCAATATCTAGTAGTTTTTCTAAAGTCATCCACCATCCCATATTATTAATAGGAGAGGAGCAATAGTTCATTCGGTCTGTAAGGGGAGTAATTTGGTAAAAAGGACGATTTTCTGCAATTTTTTCAAAAGCGCGGTGTATGTAACCAATAGTAGGTTCCGCTTCTAAAATACGTTCCCCATCCATCAACAAAATGTTTTGAAAGATTCCGTGCGTAGCGGGGTGAGTAGGACCTAAATTTAGGATTGAAAGTTCGCTTCCATCCTCATTTAGCTTCTCTTTTATGATTTTAGCATATCGATGCTCTGGTGGTAATAATAGTTCTGACATTTATAGAATGTGAAAAATTATAGATTGTTTTTTTAGCAATTGTCTACTGTTCTACCGAAAAAACGGTCGTCTTTGTCTGTTCGTCCGCCGTCTTCCAAAGGAAACTCTTTACGCATAGGAAATGAAATCATTTCATCCATGTTTAAAATACGTTTCAATTGGGGGTGACCGATGAAGTCTACTCCGTAAAAATCGTAGGTTTCTCTTTCCATCCAGTTTGCACTTAGGAAAATGTTAGAGATGGTTTTTATCTCCGGTTTTTCACCATTAATAAAAGTTTTGATTTTGATACGCTTGTTATCGTACCAATTGTGCATGTGATACACGATTGTAAATTGTCTGTCAACTTCATTATCTGGATAATGTATTCCACATAAGTCAGTTAAAAAGTTAAAACGCAATAAAGGATCGTTTTTCAAAAAAAGGATAATAGCTGTGATTTTGTCTGCAGCTGCTTCAAATGAAAAGATGTCTTTTTCTTGATTAAAATGAAAGACATGATCACCAAACGTTTCCGTTAATTTATCTTGAATATCTATATTTTCTAATGCCATATCGTTATTTGATATTATAAGAGGCCAATAATTCTTGGTACTCCGGAGAACTTCTTCTTCTTACGGATTCTGTTCTAACCAATTCTTGTAATTTCATTACGCCATCTACAATTTGCTCTGGTCTAGGAGGGCAACCTGGTACGTAAACGTCAACTGGTATTACTTTATCAATTCCTTGAAGAACTGAGTAGGTGTCAAAAATACCTCCTGAGGAAGCACAAGCACCAACGGCAATAACCCATCTTGGTTCTGACATTTGTTCGTATACCTGACGTAAAATAGGAGCCATTTTTTTAGAAATAGTTCCCATAACCATTAGCATATCTGCTTGACGAGGAGAAAAACTCACACGTTCAGAGCCAAATCGTGCTAAATCATAATGCGAAGCCATGGTAGCCATGAATTCAATACCACAACAAGAAGTTGCAAAGGGTAATGGCCAAAGCGAATTGGCACGAGCCATACCTACAACATCATTCAGTTTTGTGGCGAAAAATCCTTCTCCAACAACACCTTCTGGCGGCTCAACCATTTTTATACTTGAATTACTCATTTTTTATTATTTTGAATTATAAATTTTGAATTATAAATTGTCTAGAATTTAAATTCAATCTTTAAATAATTTTTATTCCCACTCTAACGCTTTCTTTTTGATGATATAGAAAAAACCAACTAAAAGTAAAAGCATGAATATGACCATTTTAACCATTCCTTCCATTCCTAATTCTTTGAAGTTGATTGCCCACGGATAAAGAAAGATAACTTCTACATCAAACAGAACAAACAAAATCGCGACAAGAAAGTATTTTACAGAGAACGGAATACGTGCATTTCCTATGGATTCAACTCCACATTCAAAGTTTTTGTCTTTGATTTCTGACTTTCTTTTAGGTCCTAATTTCCCAGAAACGATAATAGTTCCCACTACAAAACCGGCAGCTAATAAAAACTGTATTAAAATCGGTATATAACTTAACTGATCAGATTGCATAATTAATGATTTTTATGTGCTAAAATAAGCAGCAAAGATAGGTTTCAAGGAATTAAAACACAAGTGTAATACAAGATTTAGTTACATTGAAAATCAAAGTACTTCGTAATTTTTAATGATTATAAATAATAATTTGAATTCTCTTTTTTGCAAGTCTGTTTTTAAGATTTAAGCAAAAAAAAACGTTCCGATATAAATCGAAACGTTTTAAACATTCGTAGGCAAAAAAATATTTTTTTGCTTAGATAACTGCTACTTTCGCAGCAACTTTTCCTTTTCTTCCTTCTTCTTCTTCATAGCTAACTCTGTCACCTTCGCGTAATTCTTCCGCGTTGATTCCTGAAGCGTGAACAAAAATGTCTTTTCCTGTTTCTTCGTCTGTAATGAATCCGTAACCTTTTGACTCATTGAAAAATTTAACTGTACCTGTACGCATTGTAATAGTAATAATAATTTATAATGAAGCAAATGTAATATTTAATATCATATGATTGTTAATAAATATTCTTTTTTTTTGAAAATAATTGATATTCAACGTTTTCCGGCAATTTTTACCGATTAACTACTGAATATTTAATTTTATATGTAGCTCTTTTAACTGGGATTCATCAATTGCCGATGGTGCATCAATCATAACATCTCTTCCTGAATTATTCTTAGGAAAAGCGATAAAGTCACGTATGGTTTCTTGTCCTCCAAGAATAGCAACTAATCGATCCAATCCAAAAGCTAGTCCTCCGTGCGGTGGAGCTCCAAACTGAAATGCGTCCATCAAGAACCCAAACTGCTCTTTGGCTTGGTCTTCTGTGAAGCCTAAGTATTTGAACATTAGTTGTTGCGTTGCTTTATCATGAATACGAATAGATCCACCTCCTATTTCATTTCCGTTCAATACCATATCATAAGCATTAGCACGTACTTTTCCAGGATCCGTTTCTAATAAATGCATGTCTTCCGGTTTAGGGGAAGTAAACGGATGGTGCATGGCGTGGTAACGACCACTTTCTTCGTCAAACTCCAATAATGGGAAATCAACTACCCAAAGCGGTGCAAATTCTGTTGGTATTCTTAATCCCAAACGAGTTGCTAGTTCCATACGCAATGCGCTTAACTGTGTTCTTGTTTTATCCGCAGGACCAGAAAGAACAAAAATCATGTCTCCCGGTTTTGCTCCTGTAGTTTTAGCCCAATTTGCTAGATCTTCTTGGTCGTAAAATTTATCTACAGATGATTTGAATGTTTCGTCTTCGTTGCATTTTACATAAACCATTCCCGAAGCACCCACTTGGGGACGCTTTACCCATTCGATTAATGCATCGATTTCTTTTCTGGTGTAGTTTCCAACACCGGGAGCTGCAATACCAACAACTAATTCTGCTGCATTGAAAACAGGAAAGTCTTTGTGTTTCGCCACTTTATTTAATTCACCAAATTCCATTCCGAAACGAATGTCCGGTTTGTCATTTCCATAAGTTTTCATAGCATAGTCGTACGTTATACGAGGAAATTTAGCTACATCAACTCCTTTTATTTCTTTCAATAAATGTCTTGTAAGTCCTTCAAAAACATTCAGAATGTCTTCTTGTTCTACAAAAGCCATTTCGCAATCAATTTGTGTGAACTCGGGTTGTCTGTCTGCACGTAAATCTTCGTCACGGAAACATTTTACGATTTGAAAGTATTTGTCCATTCCGCCTACCATCAATAATTGCTTGAAGGTTTGAGGAGATTGTGGTAAAGCGTAAAATTGACCTTCATTCATTCGAGAAGGAACAACAAAATCGCGGGCTCCCTCAGGAGTTGATTTGATTAAGTATGGTGTTTCTACTTCACAGAAATCTAAATCTGAAAGGTACTTGCGTACTTCCATTGCTACTTTGTGACGGAATAGCAAACTATTTTTTACCGGATTTCTTCTTATATCGAGGTAGCGATATTTCATTCGAATGTCTTCTCCACCATCAGTTTCATCTTCGATTGTGAAAGGAGGTGTTAAGGCAGCATTTAATATAGTTAGTTCTGTAACAAATAGTTCAATATCTCCAGTTGGTAAATTTGGATTTTTAGACTCTCTTTCTATTACTTTTCCTTTAACCTGGATTACGAATTCGCGACCAAGTGTTTTTGCTAATTCAAAGACAGTTTTATCTGAACGACCTTCGTCAAAAATTAATTGTGTTATTCCGTAACGGTCACGCAAATCAACCCAATTCATGAATCCTTTGTCTCTGGATTTTTGAACCCAACCGGCAAGAGTAACTTCAGTATTTATATGTGAGGCGTTGAGTTCGCCACAGTTATTACTTCTATACATTTTATTTATTTTTATATGCTGTTTTTACTAATGCAAAATACCTGAAGCCCGCTGGGCTTCCTCCTTTTAATTTCAAATGCCACAATTATGACTTGTATACATTATCAAAATTTTAGGATACAAAAGTAACGACAAAAATCAAATTAACACCCAAAACGAAGAAACTTCAATAAATTTATTTTTTGTTAATTTGTTATCTCACTTCAGAATAATAAATTAGATTTGATTAATAGTATAAAAAGTACATTTTATGAAAAAAATAATTTTTATCGGATTAGGATTGCTTTGTTCCTTCATTAGCATAGGACAAGTCAAATCGAGAATGGCTTTTCAAGCTGAAATAGCTAATCGAAATACGGATTCTCTAACTATTCGAAACGTACAAAACGGAAATGTTATTAAAAAAATGGGCGTCAATAAAGAAGGGATTTTTAAAGATGTTTTTAGTGTTGATGAAGGGATTTACATGTTGTACGATGGTAAGGAGTATGCTAAAATATTCGTTAAAAACGGATATGATTTGAAACTTAAAATGGACGCTAAGCAATTTGACGAGTCTATGAAATTTTCTGGAAGTGGAGCTGCAGAAAATAATGATTTAGTACAAAACTCACTTTTAGATTCTAAATATGACTATACTGCGCTTTTAGCTTCAGATGAAGAAACTTTTAAAAAATTAGTAGAAGACAAAAAAACTGCTGATTTTATAAGTTTGGATAGTAAAAAGTTGGACGCGAATTATAAAGCGCTTCAAAAAAAGAACATTGAAATGTCTACAGTTGGACTAACACAATATTATAAGCAAGTTTTAGATAATAACAAGTTGAACGGTTCTATTTCTCCAACTTTTGATTTTGAAAATTATAAAGGAGGAAGGACAAAGTTGGAAGACTTTAAGGGAAAATATGTTTATATCGATGTTTGGGCTACTTGGTGTGGACCTTGTATTGCCGAGATTCCTTCACTCAAGAAATTAGAGGAGAAATACCACGATAAAAACATTACTTTCGTGAGCATGTCCATCGATAAAATCAAGGATATTGAGAAATGGAAGAAGATGGTAAAGGATAAAAATCTAGGTGGCGTTCAGGTTTTTGCTGATAATGATTGGAATTCTAAATTCATTCAGGATTTTAAAGTCACTAGTATTCCAAGGTTTATTTTAATTGATCCAAATGGAAAAATCGTTAAAGGTGATGCTGCAAGACCATCAAATGCAGATCTTCAGAATGAATTAGATGTACTTTTAAATTAAGTAATTGCAAGATTGAATAAAGGAAGCTTTCTTTAATCTGCTAGGTATATAAGTGCTTAAAATTAGTTGGATAAAAAAGAGTTCGATATGGTGACGAGATCCTTTTTTAGGTTTTGTTTTTTCAATAGTTGTTTAAGCATAGAATACCTTAGAAAAAGAACTATTTGATAAACGGATTGCATCTCTTTTTAATTCCCAATGTTAAGTTTTTGTCTAATGTTATTAAATTGTTATTAAATTGTGTTTTAAATGTAAATATTATTTTATATTTGTTAGATAAACTATTAAAAACTAACATCATGAAAAAATATATAATTGTAGCGGCAGTGTTAATTTCAGGAATGATTTTCGCGCAAGATGCAAAACCAAAGTTGGAAGCTGTTGGGAATTTAGTTAAAGCAACCTACTTTCACGAGAATGGGAACATTCAACAACAAGGGTTTCTTAAAGACGGGAAGCTACAGGGAGAATGGACTTCTTACGATACTAAAGGGAATAAAACAGGTGTAGCGGTTTATGATAAAGGAGAAAAAACAGGGAAGTGGTTTTTCTGGAATAATGCTGTTTTAAGCGAAGTAGATTATTCAAAGAATCAAATTGCCTCTGTTAAAAATTGGAAACATGATCCTTTGGTTAGTGCTGAATAAGTAAAAAATTCATAAAATTAAAAAAGGCTTTCGTAATTTACGAAAGCCTTTTTTAATTATCGAAAAGCTTGGATATTTTTCTAGTGAAGATGTTATTTTAAAGTAAAAGGCCTATTCAAATTAATGAATAGGCCTTTTAGATTTATTTAAAAGTATACTTAAATTGTATGCTCTGGATTAAAACCATCTTCGCTTAATGCTTTATGGTCATAATCAGCAACCATTTCTGCTTCATAATCTACTTTGTCTCCTTTAGTAAACTTGCTAATTAGTTTTTCCATGATTTCATAAATTACAGGAACAATAACTAAAGTCAAGAACAATGAACTAATTAATCCTCCGATAATTACCCACGCTAAACCATTTTTCCATTCTGCTCCAGCTCCAGAAGCCAATGCAATTGGGAACATCCCAAAAACCATCGCAATAGTAGTCATCAAAATAGGACGTAATCTTGCATGATTGGCTTGGATTAATGCTGTTCTGATACTTTCACCAGCAGCTCTTCTTTGATTTGTATAATCAACAAGCATGATGGCATTCTTACACACCAGACCAATTAACATAATGATACCTAAAATTGTAAATATATTTAAAGTATTGTTTGTTAATGCTAACGCTAATAATGCTCCAATAAATGAAAGTGGAATTGAGAACAGTACTACAAATGGGTGAACAAAACTATCGTAAAGTCCTACCATTACTAAATATACTAAAACAATTGCAGCTAATAAGGCTATTCCTAAAGTACCAAAACCTTCACTTTGGTTTTCTTGATCTCCACCCCAAATGTAGTTTACACCTACAGGTTTTTCAAGTTTGTCCAGTTTCTCTTGCCATTGTGTTACAATCGTTCCAGAAGCAACCCCTACATTTTGTCCTTGTACGGTTACCGATGCTGTTTTATCTCTACGCTCTAATTGGCTAGGTCCTGAACCTTCAGTGATAGCAGCAAATTGAGTTAGCTTAATTTGTTGACCTAAGTTATTTATGAAAATTAAATTACCTACATCAGTGATGCTTTTTCTGTCAAAAGCATTGTATTTAATGTTGATGTCATATTCATATTCACCGGCTCTAAATTTTCCGTCAGTGTTACCGCTATAAGCTGTTTGCATAGTCATACCTACTGTTTGGAGTGTTAAACCTAATGCGGCCATTTTATCACGGTCTACTTGAACATTGATTTCTGGATTTCCATCTTCAACGGTCAATTTAATTTCAGTAGTTCCGGGAATAGTTCGTAATTCGGCTTCTGCTAGTTTAGCAAATTTCATCGCACTTTCTACAGAAGGTCCTGTTACGATTAATCCCAATGTTGCATTTTCGGCAGTTCCTAAAATACCTACGGGAACTGTTTTTACTTTGGCACCTACTAAAACTTTTTCTAGTTTACGTTTGATTTTTGCAGCATATACTGATGCACCGTCGCTACGTTCACTTTGTTCAATCATTTTTACATCAATCTCTGCTTTGTAAGCAGTTGCTTGAGAAGCACCAAAACCTTCACTGGTTTGTCCTACAGTTGTTATCTGACTGTGAACGTATTCTTCGGTTTGTAAGAAAGCTTCTGCTTTTTGAGTCATGAAATTCGTTTGCTCTAAAGAGGCGTCTTTTGGCATTTCAATTTGAACTAAAAATTCACCACTATCAGAAGCAGCAAAGAATTCTCCACCGATGAAACCTCCTCCAAGTAATCCTATTGTAGATCCGAAGAATAAAACCAATACCACAGCAATAGTCTTGAAGTAATGGTTTAAACACCATACTAACAGTTCTGAAACCCAGTTTGTAAAACGTGTTAAGTAACTTTCGAATCCTAAAATAATTCTTCCAAATGCATTTTTACCTTCAATATGTTCTAGTTTTCCATAACGTGAAGACAACCATGGTATAATTGTAAAGGACGCTAAAAGGGAAAATAATGTCGAAATAATAACGGTAACACAAAACTGTGTGATGATATTAGAAACTAATCCTGAACTCATTGCAATGGGTAAAAAGACTACCACAATTACTAAGGTAATCGAAGTTACTGTTCCGCCAATTTCGGCAGTTCCTTCATAGGCAGCACGTACACGGTTTTTACCCATTTCCATATGCCTGTAAATATTTTCCAGTACCACAATGGCATCATCGACCAGAATACCCACCACGAGTGATAGTCCTAATAAACTCATTAAGTTCAAAGTGTATCCTAAAAGATAAATTCCGATGAATGTAGAAATCAAGGATGCAGGAATCGAAACCATTACAATTAAGGAGTTACGAATACTGTGTAAGAAAAACAACATTACAAGTGCTACTAATATTACTGCAATTAATAAATCGTGTAATACTGAGTCCGCAGCTTCTAAGGTATAAACGGTGCTGTCTTTTGCTATTTGTAATTTTAAATCACTGCTTTTGTAATCAGTTTCTAATGCTTTAATACTTTTTACTAGCTCCTCACTTACCGCAACAGCATTTGCATCAGATTGTTTGATTATTTGCAAAATGATGGCGCTTTTTTGATCTACACGGGAGATTTTTTCGGCTATTTTTTGAGTATCTTGTACGTCAGCAATATCTTTTAAACGGATTTCGATTCCATCTTTTGAAGAAACAACTAAGTTTCTTAATTCGTCAATACTTTTATACTTACCGGCTAAACGAATTAATATTTTTTGATCACGAGTTTGAATGTTTCCTGTAGGGAAATCCAAGTTTGATGTTAAAATAACTTGCTGTACAGCAGGAATAGAAAGGTTGTAGCCTTGCATTTTATCGGCGTCCAGGTTTACCTGAATTTCACGTTCTTGCCCTCCAATTATATTTACTTGAGCAACCCCTTCAACACGAGATAATACAGGAGTGATTTTTTTATCAATTAAATCAAAAAATTCTGCTTCATCCATTTTTCCGTTTGCACCAATGGTCATAATTGGTAAATCACTTAAGGAGAATTTAGTAAGTGATGGCGTTTCGGCATCATCAGGTAAATCACTAATTAGTTGATTGATTTTTCGTTGTGCATCATTCATCGAAACATCAATTTTTGCATTTGATGTCAATGTAATCGATACAACAGATAGACTTTCGTAAGACTTAGAATCGATTTTTTTGATATTTTCTAAGGATGCAATTCCGTCTTCAATCTTTTTTGTAACAGTATTTTCTATTTCACTAGGAGACGCTCCTGGATAAACAGTTGATATCGTAATTACATTCTGCTCGAATTTAGGAATCAATTCGTAGCCCAGCTGGCTATAACTGAATAGTCCACCAAGTATTAGAATTGTAAACAATACAATTACTAACGACGGACGCTTTATGGATATTTCTGCTAATTTCATATGTTTTTATTTAGTTTAACCCCAGAGGTTATAAAGAATTAGGATAGTTTTTTTTATAACTAAAAACTATTTGATAATTTCTACTAAGCTACCGTCTTGAAGGTTTATTTGTCCTGTAGTAATTACAGCTTCTCCATCAGATAATCCGTCAACTATTTCTACTTGTTCCCCTAATATTCTACCTGCAACTACTTTTTTTAGTTTAGCTTTTCCATTTTCTACAACAAATACTTGATTGCCGTTCACACTTCCTATAAAAGCATTTCTAGGTACTACTTTTAACTCTTGTTTTTGTTTAGCGGCAAAATTAGCGGTACCGTACATTCCTGCTTTTAGGTTGTTATCTGAATTGTTTGCGATTTCAATTTCAATAGCAAAATTTAAGCTTTCGTCTGCTTTTGCAGCGATAAAAGTTATTTTACCAGTAAACACTTTGTCTGGGAAAACGCTTGCAGTTACATTAACAGGAGTTCCTTTTTTTAAACTTGCTACTTGGCTTTCATTAACAGTAACTTTTAATTTAAGTTTAGAAACATTCACGATGTCAAACATTGCGCTGGCTGGCATTCCAGTCAATATAGAACCTGGCTCGATGTATTTTTTATTAATAAATCCTTTAATAGGTGCTTTTACTCTAGTGTCGCCTACATTAATGTTAGCTTGTTTTAGATTAGCTCCTGCATTAGTCAACGCTAATTTTGCTTGGTCTAATTGTTGTTTAGTAACACCACCCGTTTTAAAAGCATTTTCGTATCTAGCGTAATCCGCTTTTGCATTGTCATAAGATGCTTTTGCCGTTTGTGCATTCACATTTATAATATCACTTCTTACGATTACTAATGTTTGTCCTACGTTTACATAATCACCTTCTTTTACTAAAACACTGATTACTTTTCCAGATTTCTCTGCAGAAAAAGTCAATTCTTGTATTGGTTCAAAGTTACCATTAGCTAAAAAGTCTAAATAAATTTCTTCAGTTTTTACTTGTGTCGTTTTAACGGATACAGCAGCATTTTTTGTGGCAACAATATCTGTTTTAGCTTTGTTTTCTTCTTTGTTTTTTGTTAAAACATAACCGATTACTGCTAAGACAGCAACAATTACCAGTACTATTGTAATATTCTTTTTCATATTAGTTATTTATAAGTGTTTTTAGTTCTCCTTTAGATTTGATTAATTGAATTTCTGCTAATTTATAGTCTAATACTGCAGCAGTATAATTGTTTTGCGCTTCTGTAAATGCATTTTCAGCATCTAGTAAGTCAGTTAAAGAAGTTAATCCTTGTATGTAATTGTTTTTAGTATTGTCTAGTACTTCTTGAGCAAGTTGGACGTTGCTTTTTTGATTTTTGATAGTAATAACGCTGTTGTCAATTTGTGTTTTAGCATTGGCGAAAGCCAAATCAAGAGAAAGCTTAGTATCAACCAAATCTTCCTTGATAGAACGCAAGTCAACATCTGCTTGTCTAATTTTTGAACGAGTAGAAAATCCTGAGAAGATAGGTACGCTTAGGTTTAATCCTATGGCAGAGTAATCAGACCAGTATACACCATCAGACGGTTTTGCTCCCCAAGGCATTTTAGGACCTTGCCCAATATAATTGTATCCAGCAGACAATGATAGGGTAGGGTAGTATGCTGCCATTATTGATTGTTTTTGAAATTCTAATAATTGTTCTTGTTTTTTCATTAACAAATATTCCGTTCTTATCTCCGTATTTGGAGCTTCGGCAAATGCTTGAGGAGTTACTTCAAACTCAGCTTGCGGAATCTCAATTACTGTTGCAATAGGCATTCCCATATAAAATTTTAAAGCATTCTCTTGCAGTTGCACCGCATTTAAAACTTGCTGACGTTGTGTGTCGATATTTGATATTTTTACTAAAATTCGATCTAAATCTATCTTTTTAGCTAATCCATTGTCATATTGTCCTTTGATAATGTTTTTAACTTTTGTAGTATTGTTGAAAGTACTATCTAAAACGGTTAAATTTTGTCTTTGAACATACACGGCATAATAGTTATTCGCTACTCTTTCTATTACTTGCTCTTCAGTAAGTTGTTCGTTTATTAAATAAAACTCTCGGGTTGTTTTTGCGGCTTTTAAACCTGTAAAAACGGACTGGTCAAATAAATTTTGTGTGAGCGAAATTCCTGCTGTGGAACCCCATTTTTGACCAAAAACAGCTTGGATACTTGTTCCTGGTGAACCAAAACTGGCCCCGTCTATAACTGTAGTTTGAAGTATTGGGTTGTATGTTAAGCTACCATTTGCTGAAATTTGTGGTAGAGCTCTAGAGCGAACTTCCTGAATTTGGTATTCACTATTTTCTACCTTAAGCTTTGCTTTTTTTGCATCGGCTTTATTTTCTAGCGCGTAATTTATAGCTTCTTTTAATGTTAACGATTTTACCTCTTGTGATTGGGCTGTAACCGCCAATGTTAAGAACGTTAATAAAATTAGTTTTTTCATTAGATGTCTGGGTTTAGTAAGTTTTTTTCTAGTTCTTCAATTCCTTTAGGAGTTGCCATTGCTCTGGTGTGATATTCTAATGCTTCCAGTTCTAATATTCGGGCTTCTTTTTCGGATTTTGTATTTTCATTTATGTTAAATATCAACGTGTAGTAAAATTTAACATAGGTGTTAATACTTAGGTCTGCTCTATATAATTCATTTTGAATTCCTTTTTGTATGTTTTGCTGAAACCACATGGAGCACTCATTAATTTCTTTAAGCATTACTTTCTCGTATATTTCGGGATAATGCTTTTTTAATTGAAATATGGGTGAAGTGTCAGCTGATGACTGAAACATTTCGCTAAACATTTTTCTTATCTTGAAATTCTCTTCAATGGCATTATAATTCATCTGAATAATAGAGTCAATCGTTTCGTGTATTTCTTTGTGTAATAACGCTGTGCTCTCTTCAACCAGTAATTCCTTATTGCAGAAATATTTATAAATTGTTTTTTTTGAAATACACATTTCTCCTGCAATGTCGTCCATCGTAATGCTTTTAAAGCCCAGCTTTATGAACATCTCGCTTGCTTTGCTAATTATTTTCTCTTTCATTATTTATTTTGAAATTGATTTTGTTCTATTGATTTATTTCCAATCCAATAAGCGATTGGTAATGTAATTTGAATGCAAAAGTAATACGGAACTTTGAGGGTTAAAATAGTTTCCTTAAAGGTTACGTAAACTTAAAATTGTAAGATTTAAATTGTGAATTCTAAGTTGGCAATTAGTTCAATCTCTTGACCTAGAGCAATTCCAGCAGTATGATTATAAGAATTTGTTGTCAAACCAAAATCTTTACGATTTATTTGCCCCGTAATTTCAAACAATGCTTTTCTTCTTCCTTCATAAGTGGTTATGCCTATTAATGCAGCATCAAGTTCAACTACTTTTGTAATGTTTTTGACAGTTAGGTTTCCTTTTAAGAAATTAATGTTCTTACTTATTTTTTGAAAAGATGTTGATTTGAAATTGATAAAAGGAAACGAATCAATGTCTAAATAATCGTTTAACATTAAATGAGTGTCAACATGATCTATGTTAGTGTCTTTACTTTTAACGTCTAGTTGAAATTCAACTGATGCATCTTCGATCTCGTCGTCATGAATGTCTAAATGACCTTTGAATTTATTAAGAGATCCAGCTATGTAGGCAATGATAGAGTGTCTTGCTTTAATTTGAACATCTGATTGGTTTGGGTCAATAGCCCATTTTGTAGCTGTAAGAGGCAAAGTTGCATTCATGATTTATAAATTACAATAAGTTAAATTTTGAGTGCAAATGTAATACGGAAACTTTGGATACCAAAATAGTTTCCGATGTATTTTTGTTTATTTTTCATTTCATTTAAAAACGGAGTTTGTAATCAAGAATGAATGCAGTAAATTAGCCCCAAAAATTAGTTTTATGCACGCCATTGACCAGTTCCAGGATTTTTTCATTACTTATTTAGAAAAGCAGACTATCACTAAAGAACCTGAAAATCTTTATGACCCCATTGCTTATATATTAGGTTTAGGGGGAAAGCGAATTCGACCAGTCCTAACATTGATGACTACAGAGGTTTTTAACGGAGATTATAAGAAAGCACTTCCGGCTGCGATGGCGGTTGAGGTTTTTCATAATTTTTCTTTAGTCCATGATGATATTATGGATGATGCTCCTTTGCGTCGTGGAAACACAACAGTTCATGAAAAATGGGATATTAACACCGGAATTTTATCAGGTGATGCTATGCTTATTTTGGCCTATCAATATTTTGAAAAATATGACCCCGTTATTTTTATGCGATTGGCAAAATTATTTAGCAAAACGGCACTTGAAGTTTGCGAAGGACAACAATGGGATGTTGATTTTGAAACTCGCGACGACGTTACCATTCCAGAATACCTTAAAATGATCGAATATAAAACAGCGGTTCTTGTTGCTGCTGCCATGAAAATGGGTGCGATAGTTGCTGAAACTTCTGAGGAAAATGCTGATTTGATTTATGAGTTCGGGTTAAACTTAGGTTTGGCTTTTCAATTGCAGGATGATTATCTTGATGCTTTTGGCAATCCAAAAACTTTTGGAAAGCAAGTAGGTGGAGATATTATTGTAAATAAAAAAACCTATTTATATTTAAAAGCAATGGCTTTTTCTGCCAAAGAAGAAGCGTCGCAATTGTTGCAATTGTTCTCGATGCAGCTCGACGATAATGCAGCTAAAATTGAAGCTGTAAAAGAAATTTTCAATAAATCAGGCGCGTCAAAAGTGACTCAAGAAGCAATACACGATTATACTTTCAAGGCTTTTGAAACTTTGGACAAAATGAATATTGAGGACGATAAAAAAGAGGTTTTAAGAGCTTTCGGTGAAAGTTTAATGGGACGAAAAGTGTAATTTTGCAGTTTGTATAGCAAAATGTATATTCTACAAATCAATAGCACACAATCATAATGGCCATGTTTATAGCTCCAAAAAATTCTGACTTATTACTTGCTGAAGCAGAGAATGAAACCTTATATCTTAAGTTAATTGAACAAATTAATAAGGACTTTAATCTTGCAAATGAAGGAATCGATTTTCCTATGAGTGTTTCTCCTCATGAATTGAAAATTCAATTGTATGAAAAAATTTATAGGTTGATTCAATACAAATTTGCCGAGTATCTTAATCTGCTTTACATCGTCGACGTCTCTGAAGATGAAGTCAAAAAAATGGATGGTTCTGATTTAGTTGTATTAGCGGAGCAAGTCTCTTTTTTAATATTGAAAAGAGAATGGCAAAAAGTTTGGTTTAGGAATAAATATCGTTAGAAGGTACAAGGTTGAGCAAAGACTAACGTCGGTTCTATTTTCTTTCTTTTTAATCTATTTTATATTTATTTCTTAAAAATAAACCCTGACAAACGGCATGAAAGCGCTTCCGTAAATATTGTTGTTGTCGTTGAGCACATTATAGCGAGCTCCCATTGTTACGTTTCCGCTGCGGTATCCTGCTCCTAAAAATAAACCAGTATTCCAGTAATCATGAGAATTGCTATTAGATCCATCTAAATTAACATTTACGCGTAGCTCTTCTAATTCAGCAGAAAGCTGTACTTGTAGTGTGGGATTAAACAATCCTATAATACTACCACCGTATAGATGAGAAGCATAATAATCTTTTTGCTTTGCATAAGTATATTGCGCACCAAGACCCAGAGATACATATTCATTAAAATTATAAATGACGCTCGGTGCTAAAGAGATGTTCGTGTAGCCAGAACTAAAACCTAAGCCGATTCCGCCTCCAAACTGTACGTTTTTCCAAAAATCACTGCTTGAATTTGATGTAATTGTTTGTTGTTGTGCTAACAAGGCATTTGAAATTAATGCGATAATGACAATCAAAATTGACTTCAAATAGGTCTTATAGTTGCTTTTTCTCATAAGTATCTAATATTTTAACATTTTAATATATAAAAGTAAATATAAATTTAGCGGATTATTGTACTTTTGCAGAACTATTTTAACAAAAAGTATATTCACTAATATTATGGATAGGTTTTCATTTCTAAACGCAGCACATACAGAGTTTTTTGCACAATTATACGACCAGTACCTAGAGAATCCAGATAGCGTAGAGCCAAGTTGGAGAAGTTTCTTTCAAGGTTTCGACTTTGGTATGGAATCTTACAATGGGGAAATTCCAACACAGAGCCCAGCTACCACTTCTTCTGGAAATCTGGACTATGAGCAAATTTCGCAAAAACTTCACAAAGAATTTAATGTATTAAAACTGATTGAAGGATACCGTACTCGGGGGCATTTGTTTACAAAAACAAATCCCGTAAGAGACAGAAGGATTTTTGAGCCATCGCTTGACATCACTAATTTCGGACTTTCATCAGCGGATTTAAACATTGTTTTTGATGCAGGTAAAATAGTTGGAAAAGTACCTTCTACACTTACTGAAATTATAAAACATTTGGATACTATATATTGTCAACATATTGGTGTTGAGTATATGTATATCAGAAAGCCAGAGATTGTTGCTTGGATACAAGATAAATTAGGGGTTAATGACAACCAACCTAATTTTTCAATTGATCAAAAGAAATCAATCCTGAATAAATTAAACGAAGCAGTCTCTTTTGAGAATTTCTTACATACTAAGTATGTTGGTCAAAAACGTTTTTCACTAGAAGGTGGAGAATCGATAATTCCAGCTCTTGACACTTTAATTGAAAAAGCTGCCGAAATGGGAGTGGAACAATTTGTGATGGGGATGGCACACCGTGGTCGTTTGAACATATTGGCAAACATATTCGGGAAATCAACTCAAGATATTTTCGGAGAATTTGACGGTAAAGATTATGATAAAGAGTATTTTGACGGAGATGTTAAGTACCACCTTGGTTTAACTGCTGACAAAATAACAAGCACAGGGAAGAAAATCAATATCAATTTAGCTCCAAATCCTTCACACCTTGAGACAGTAGGTGCGGTAATCGAAGGAATTACAAGAGCAAAACAAGATAAGTATTTCCCAGATGATTTTTCAAAAGTATTACCTATCGCCGTTCACGGTGATGCTGCGATTGCAGGACAAGGGATATTGTATGAAATTATCCAAATGGCACAACTTGAAGGATACAAAACAGGCGGAACGATTCATATTGTAATTAATAACCAAGTTGGTTTTACTACTAATTATTTAGACGCACGTTCTTCTACCTATTGTACGGATGTAGCTAAAGTTACATTGTCACCAGTATTACACGTAAATGCAGATGATCCTGAAGCAGTAGTACACGCCATGTCTTTTGCATTGGATTTCAGAATGCAGTTTGGACGCGATGTATTTATTGACTTGCTAGGATATAGAAAATACGGGCACAATGAAGGTGATGAGCCTCGTTTTACACAACCAGTATTATATAAAATTATAGCAAAACATAAAAATCCTAGAGATCTTTATGCTGAAAAATTAATAGCAGAAGGGGTAATTGACGCCACTTATGTAAAAGGACTTGAAAAAGAATACAAATCTGATATGGAAATGAATTTGGAAGCCTCTCGTAAGAAAGCCTTGACAGTCATTACTCCTTTTATGAAAAATGAATGGTTAGGATTTGAGCAGGTTACAGATGTACAAATGCTTAAAAAAGTAGACACTTCTTACCCAAAAGCAGGACTGACTCAGGTTGCGGATGTTGTTTGTAATTTACCAACAGATAAAAAGTTTATCAACAAAATCCAAAAGTTGATCAACGACAGAAAAACAATGTTTTTCGAAACAAACAAGCTTGATTGGGGAATGGCTGAGCATTTAGCTTATGGGTCATTGTTACAAGAAGGTTTTGATGTACGTATTTCTGGGCAAGATGTTGAGCGTGGAACTTTTTCTCACCGTCATGCGGTAGTAAAAGTAGAAGACTCCGAAGAAGAAGTGACATTAATTAATAGACTAGAGGGGAAAAAAGGTAATTTTAATATCTTTAATTCGCTATTGTCTGAATACGGTGTTCTTGGATTTGATTATGGATATGCCTTAGCAAACCCAAATACTTTGACAATATGGGAAGCACAATTTGGAGATTTCAGTAATGGAGCCCAAATCATGATTGACCAATATATTTCATGTGGTGAGGATAAATGGAACAACCAAAACGGAATTGTACTATTGTTACCTCACGGATATGAAGGACAAGGAGCAGAGCATTCATCAGGAAGAATGGAACGTTACTTACAACTTTGTGCAAGACAAAATATGTATGTAGCAGATTGTACAACGCCAGCTAACTTTTTCCACTTGTTGAGAAGACAAATGAAAACAAATTTCCGTAAGCCATTAATTGTGTTTACACCTAAGAGTTTGTTGCGTGATCCAAGATGTGTGTCTACTATCGAAGAATTCGAAAATGGATTTTTCCAAGAAACGATTGATGACGATTCAGTAAACAAAGAAGAAGTGAAATCACTAGTGTTCTGTACAGGTAAATTCTATTACGACATTACAGCCGAAAGAGAGAAAAACGGTCGTAAAGATGTCGCAGTAGTAAGAATAGAACAATTATTCCCATTACCGGTAGAACAATTAAAAGCAATCATAGCAAAATATCCAAATGTAGATGATTACGTTTGGGCACAAGAAGAGCCAAAAAACATGGGGGCATACAGCTTTATGTTGATGAACTTCAATTTAGTTAAATGGAGATTAGCGTCATTAAAAGCCTATTCTGCATCAGCTGCTGGAAGTTCTACAAGAGCAAAACGTCGTCAGGCAGATGCAATAAGAATGGTTTTTGATAAAGATTTATTTAATTCTTAGAAGCTATTTCCTGCTGTTCGCTGTATCTTTCTTGTCCAGAACTTGTTTCTGGATCCTGAACTAAATTCAGGACAAGAAAGGATGCCGCTATCATCAGGGCTAAAAAATACAAACATAAAATAAACAGTAATTGTTGTTATAACAATTCAAACAATAAAATTCATAATTTAAAAATTATACAAGATGATTTTAGAAATGAAAGTCCCATCACCAGGGGAGTCTATAAAAGAAGTTGAAATTGCAACTTGGTTAGTTCAAGACGGAGATTATGTAGAGAAGGACCAAGCGATTGCTGAGGTTGACTCTGATAAAGCAACTCTGGAATTACCAGCAGAAGCTAGTGGGATTATCACATTAAAAGCAGAAGAAGGCGATGCAGTAGCAGTAGGAGCAGTAGTTTGTTTAATTGATACAGCTGCAGCTAAACCAGAAGGTTCAGCTCCTGCACCAGCAGCAGCTCCAGTTGCTGAAGCACCAGCAGCAGCTCCGGCTCCAGTAGCAGCAGCAGCAACGTATGCTTCAGGAACTCCTTCTCCAGCAGCAAGAAAAATATTAGACGAAAAAAATATCGCAGCAGCGTCTGTAACAGGAACTGGTAAAGACGGTAGAGTTACTAAAGATGATGCTGTAAATGCAGTGCCATCAATGGGTACTCCTACTGGTGGAAGCCGTGCATCTGAGCGTACAAAATTGTCAATGTTGCGTCGTAAAGTAGCAGAACGTTTAGTAACTGCCAAAAACGAAACGGCTATGTTAACTACTTTTAACGAAGTAAACATGACGCCTATCAACTTGATTCGTAATCAATATAAAGAAGAGTTCAAGGCAAAACACGCTGGTGTAGGTCTTGGATATATGTCATTCTTCACAAAAGCAGTTACTAGAGCATTAAAAATGTATCCAGATGTTAACTCAATGATGGATGGTGATTATAAAATTGCTTACGATTTCTGTGATATCTCTATCGCAGTGTCTGGACCAAAAGGATTAATGGTCCCTGTTGTTCGTAATGCAGAGAATTTAACTTTCCGTGGTGTAGAAGCTGACATCAAAAGATTAGCGATTAGAGCACGTGATGGTCAAATTACTGTTGATGATATGACGGGTGGTACTTTTACAATCACTAACGGTGGTGTATTTGGTTCTATGTTGTCTACGCCTATTATCAACCCTCCACAATCAGGAATACTTGGAATGCACAACATTATTGAACGTCCAATTGCCGTAAACGGTAAAGTGGAAATTCACCCAATGATGTATGTAGCTTTATCTTATGACCATAGAATTATTGATGGTAAAGAGTCTGTTGGTTTCTTGGTTGCTATTAAAGAAGCATTAGAAAACCCAATGGAGCTATTATTGGATAACAATCCTAAGAGAGCTTTCGAATTGTAAGAACTCTGTTTTAAAATAAATAAAAGATCCCGTTTGAGTAATCAAACGGGATTTTTTTATTTACTACTATATTTGACAAAATCAAAAATAGCACTGTTCTGATTTTTAGGAATATGGTCTCCCATGAAAGTTAAATTTTCTAAACTGCAAAAGATTTTAAACTTGTTTCTGTTTCCGTAATTAAGCTCTGTTGTTGCTGCTTTTGCACCATTGATGATCCAGCTCAGGTTGTAATTACGCTTTGAATTTAATGTCAGTTCCATTGAAAAAGTGTGCCATTGCCCCCTTTTGATTTTTGTTTTATGAGATTGGAATGGATTTCCCTGTGAAGTCATGTACACAATTAAATCGTCAGGTTCTGCT
This sequence comes from Flavobacterium sp. Arc3, assembly GCF_041431375.1. NCBI lineage: Bacteria > Pseudomonadati > Bacteroidota > Flavobacteriia > Flavobacteriales > Flavobacteriaceae > Flavobacterium > Flavobacterium sp. Arc3. Next base: position 46,725 of record NZ_JASMRI010000017.1, read on the forward strand.
TTTAATAGATTTCGGGTAATTTGTTTTCCGTAGCCCACTTCGAAATCAAGTTCTTGAGTATCATTAATATATAAAAATGCACCTATACTCGCCATGTCTCCAGCTCCCATTTCGGGAATGAACACTCTCCAGGTATAAGTGCCGGTGGTAAAAGTTGAAAGAGTTTTAATTTTGGTTCTTTCCCAAGTGTTTGGATTAGTGAAAATAGTAAGTTTGCCGTCTTTTACCCAATAGTTTGGAAGTCCAATCTGTGTTGCGTCTTCCCATCCCGTTAAATCATTAAAATTCCAAACTACGGAAGTGTCGATTTTGTTACTGGACAAGGAATCTTCCGAAACCCTTTTTGCGTTAACGCCCTCGTCAGTAGTGTCGGGGGAACAAGAAAATAAAAACAGTCCCATAAACAGGGTTGTAATTTTAGTACTAGGTTTCATCTTTTTGACTGTTTTTTACATTTTCTTCTATAGTAAATATACGAAACAATTAAAGTAATCCACAATTGCTTTCCCTTTCATCAGTACATCGGCACCAATTATGCCATGCACCGGTTTTGATTTGTGTTGAATTAAAGCTTCGTTAACATGAGATAAATCGAATATTACCAAATTGAACTCGATATCTTTCCATAAACCTAGTTGAAGAGTGTTATTGGAGGCCGTTTGCGTCTGCATTCCTGTGGCTCCTGCTCCGGACGCTTTAGTTTTCGAGTCTTCGGCTTCAAGTTGGAATAAGTCCACGCTTTCAAAACCGACACAGCTATTTGATGCTCCTGTGTCTAGGATAAAGTTACCAACTACGCCATTGATTTTTGCTTTTATCAAAAGATGCTGTGTCTTAGTTATTTTAAATTTGATTTTTTTGTATTTTTCCTTTTTCAGGATATCGTGGAGGTTTTTCATAGTTCAAAGCTAATAGCCAAAAGTAATCTAAATTACTAAGAATCTAAAAAACAACAATTCAAAATGCTAACTTTGCTACTTTAAATGAAAACAATGATAATTACAGATACTCACACCCATTTATATTCAGAGGAATTCGATCAGGATCGCGGTGAAATGATTCAAAGAGCAATTGATGCTGGTGTTTCCCGTTTTTTTATTCCGGCAATAGACTCCTCTTGTACACAGTCCATGTATGATTTAGAAAAGAACTATCCAGACAATGTCTTTCTGATGATGGGATTGCATCCTACCTATGTAAAGGAAAATTATCTGGAGGAATTGCAACATGTAGAGGAGGAGCTGGCCAAAAGAAAATTCTATGCCATTGGGGAGATTGGTGTCGATTTATATTGGGATAGAACCTATTTAAAGGAGCAGCAAATTGCATTTAGAAAACAGATTCAATTAGCCAAAAAATATAAATTACCCATAGTGATTCACTGTCGTGATGCATTTGATGAAGTTTTTGAAGTTTTAGAACAAGAAAAGTCCGATGATTTATTTGGGATTTTTCATTGTTTCACCGGAAATTATGAACAGGCATTACAGGCAATCGTTTATAATATGAAATTGGGAATTGGTGGAGTGGTGACTTTTAAAAACGGAAAAATCGATCAGTTTTTAAATCAAATAGAGTTGAAGCACATCGTTTTGGAAACCGATTCGCCCTATCTCGCTCCTATTCCTTATCGAGGAAAACGAAATGAAAGTAGTTATCTTGTTAAGGTAGCTGAAAAATTATCACAGATTTATGAATGCTCTATAGAAGATATTGCCACTATGACAACCGAGAATTCTAAATCGATTTTCGGTATTTAAACAAAACCCACTGTAAATTAATTTTTTTTTTGTTCATTTGCCCACTTAAAATTACCAAAATGCAAAAATTTGACGCTATTCGGCCATTTTATGATTCCGAAATTAACGAGGCTATACTAAATGTGGTTCATCACCCGATGATGAAAGCACTGATGAATTTCTCTTTCCCTGAGACGCCTGATGAAGAATGGAAGGAACAACTAAAAAAAACACATTCCATACGTGATTTTCAATGTAATTTTATCTACCACACACTTTTAAAAGTACTTGAAAAAAGTTCTGATGGTTTGACCACCTCAGGTTTTGAAAAGTTAGAAAAAGGAGAATCGTATTTATTTATATCAAACCATAGAGATATTTTATTGGACACTACATTGCTTAATGTAGCTTTGTTCGAACATGGTTTAGTAATGACTGCCTCAGCGATTGGCGATAACTTAGTAAAAAAGGACTTTCTTAACATCTTGGCGAAGTTGAACCGTAATTTTTTGGTTCAAAGAGGCTTGACGCCGCGTGAGATGTTACAAAGCTCAAAAACATTGTCAGAATACATTAGTCATTTATTGCAACATGAAAGTCGATCTGTATGGATTGCGCAACGTGAGGGTAGGACTAAAGACGGTAATGACGAGACTAATCCTGGTGTGTTAAAAATGGTTGGGATGGGATCTGATGAGGATAACCTGATGGACTATTTCAAAAAAATAAGAGTCGTTCCGGTGTCAATTTCTTATGAGTATGACCCAACAGATGTTTTGAAAATTCCGCAGTTATTGGCTGAGGCCAATAATGAAGTATATATCAAGGAAAAGAATGAAGATTTCATGACGCTTTTGAGTGGTGTAATGGGGCAAAAGAAGCGTATTCACATTCATATTGGTGATGTTATTGATACTGAAGTTGATGTAATTAAGGAAGAATTTAATAATTCAAACAAGCAAATTCAAGCGCTTGCTCAGGTAATTGATGATTCTATAATACAGAATTATAAATTATGGCCTACTAATTATATAGCTTATGATATTTTAAATAAAACCAGTACTTATTCTAGTATGTATACAGCCGATGAAAAATCCCTGTTTGAACGTAGATTGGAGATGCGGATAGATGCTGAAAACCCGGTTGCATTGCAAGGATTGTTAGATATGTATGCTAACCCGGTTGTTAATAAATTAAAGTACACGGATGAACTTAAAGGCTAAAATTCTTTTAATATATACTGGAGGAACAATAGGGATGCGCAAGGATTTTAATACTGGCGCCCTGAAAGCATTCAATTTTAGTAAATTATTGCATAGAATTCCTGAGTTGAAGCAATTAGATTGTGAGATTGAAACGCTTTCATTTGAAGAGCCAATTGATTCCTCAAACATGAATCCGCAAGAATGGGTAAGAATTGCAACCATAATAGAGTCAAATTATTTAAAATTTGATGGTTTCGTTGTTCTTCACGGATCCGATACTATGTCTTATTCTGCGTCAGCATTAAGTTTTATGCTTGAAAATCTGGCGAAACCTGTCATTTTTACGGGTTCTCAATTACCGATTGGGGATTTACGTACCGATGCTAAAGAGAATTTGATTACCGCTATCCAAATTGCGTCATTGCAAGAAAACGGTATGCCTGTTATTACTGAGGTCTGTCTTTATTTTGAATACAAATTATACAGAGGAAATAGAACGACGAAGATAAGTGCCGAGCATTTCAACGCATTTACATCACCCAATTATCCCGCACTAGTTGAATCTGGGGTGCATTTAAATATGCGGCCAGAGTTGTTTTTAGCTAAAAATATTGGGGAGAAATTGTTAGTGCATAAGAACTTGGACGCTAATGTAGTGATAGTTAAAATGTTTCCGGGAATGAGTGAAACTGTTTTGTCTGCGATTTTTGGCATACCCGGTTTAAAAGGAATTGTACTTGAAACCTATGGTTCAGGAAATGCGCCTACTGAAGATTGGTTTATTGCTTTATTAGCTAAAGCAATAAACAATGGTCTGCATATTATTAATGTGACCCAATGTTCTGGCGGAAGTGTTAATATGGGAAAATACGAAACGGGTACTGGTATGAAAGCAATAGGGGTAATTTCTGGAAAAGACATCACAACAGAGGCTGCCATTACAAAATTGATGTATTTATTGAGTCGAAATGGTGCGCGAGATGACTTTAAAACTATTTTTGAAACTTCTTTGCGAGGTGAGGTACTATAATATTGTGATTTTACTTTTGTAAGTCACTTTTTTTAGTGTTCTTTGCAAACCTTAAATAAATAGAGAGGTGTCCGAGTGGTTGAAGGAGCTAGCCTGGAAAGCTAGTATGTGGGTAACTGCATCGTGGGTTCGAATCCCATCCTCTCTGCAAAATAATTGAATGCTTCCTGAAAGGGAAGCATTTTTTGTTTGTGAGACTCTCTGTTTTCCGAGAGGCCATGGGTAATCTCTTTCGATCAACAACAAGACAAAGCGCAGCTTATTTTTTTACCGAGCCTTTTGGTATAATTATCTTGCTTGGTCGGGAATAGTGCTTCAAATTGTTTTTTGAAAGCAATACGCATCAAGAACCTTTCAAAATCCTATATTTGTATAATAATAGAAAAGAGCCCAATCGAAAATTCTAGTAAGACCGCTATGAAGCAATCATTCAACAAAAATAATACTATGCGAATCATTTTTAGTTTTTTTCTTGTACTATCGGTTTCTGCTATTTTTTCACAAGAAATAGAACCAATTATGGATAGTCCTGAAGTAAAGGTTGACTCCCTCTACAGAGAAGATCAATTTTATTTTGGGTTTACTTACAATACATTACAGCAGAAACCTGCAGGGATATCGCAAAGTAAGTTCTCAACAGGTTTGTCTGTTGGTTTTCTGAGAGATATGCCAATAAATAAAGAGCGAACCCATGCTATAGCAGCGGGACTTGGTTTTACATATAACAATTACATTCAGAACCTTGCCATAAAGGGAACGGAAGAAATGCCTGTTTATTCTGTAATTGACGATAATACCGTGTACGACAAAAATAAATTCACACAATTATTAGTTGATTTGCCCATTGAATTTAGATGGAGAACCTCTAATTATGAGAGTTATAAATTTTGGAGAATATATGGTGGTATGAAATTTAGTTATGTCCTTTACAATAGGTCTTTCTACAGTGATGCTGAAAACAAAGTAACAATTACTAATAACAAGGACTTTAATAAATTGTTATACGGGATCTATCTTTCTGGGGGCTACAATACCATAAATGTATATGCCTATTATGGATTAAATTCTATTTTTAAGACAGCAGAAATCGATGGGGAAAAGGTAAATATGAAGTCGCTTAATATTGGAATTATTTTTTATATTCTATAGCCATAAGTACAATAGAAACATTTGTGGGATAGTACCCAGAAAAAGCCCGATAATTAATTCCTTAAAAGTATGTGCTTTCATCACTAGACGGGATGAAGCGACAAATCCATTCGTAATAGTAAGAAATGTAATAGCAAACATGTTTTGGGTTTGATAATGCAGGCTTAGCCCAAAAACAAATACGGTCAATGCGCTTATACCCATCATATGAAGACTCGCTTTTGTCTTAACAAATAACAACATCATCGCAAATAAAGCGCTCAATAAGGCTCCTAAAAGGAAAAAGTGCAACTCGGGATACCGTTCAATTGTAATACTTTTTCGAACCAAAAGGATTAGTAAAAAGGATTGGATGAGAAGTGGTATTTTCCGTTCAGATACTAGTGGAACCATTATAGAACTAATTTTACCGCTTGCGCGCAAGAGAATGAAAAACAGTAGCGGAACCACGACGGTAATAATTAACACCTGAAGTAATACAAAATATTTTTCTTGATTTATAAAATAAGAATTATTTGAAAAAAGATAAAATAGCGTTGCATATACCGGAATGAACACCGGATGGAAAACATAAGAAAATAAGGGTAGGATTTTTTTCAAGAGTACTGCAATTAATTATACAGACAAATATAAGGAATATAGTAAAAAAGTCTCTTTAAAAATGTTTAGGATTTATAGGAAAGGTAAAATGGTTTCTCCCTTTTTAATTATGTTGTGTTGTCGTAACTTTGAAAACAAGTGTTATTTTTGAGGAAGTTATAAATGATGATTATTTTTAAATACGCTATGATTCTTACAATAGTATATCGTTTACCACACAACTATAAATAAAATCTGCTTTAATCGCAGTACATAAAAATGAGCATACTTATTAAAAATATAGTTCCTATTCTTAAGGCAAGAGCCGTGGGTAATATTGAACAAGCAGTAGTTGATACAGTTTCTATAGACAGTAGATCGTTGCAAAACAGTACCCATACTTTATTCTTTGCATTGGTTGGCCCCAATAATGATGCGCATACCTATATTAAAGATTTGATAGCAACGGGGGTGCAGAACTTTGTTGTTTTACATATTCCTGAAGGATGTGCAGATAAAGCTAATTTTCTTATTGTCGAAAACACTTTGGATGCATTACAGCAATTTGCCGCTTATTATCGCAGTGGTTTTCATTTTCCCGTTATTGGTTTAACTGGAAGTAATGGTAAAACAATAGTAAAGGAATGGCTCAACTTCTTGTTAAGTCCAGACTTTAATGTCATCCGAAGTCCTAAGAGCTACAATTCTCAGGTAGGTGTTCCACTATCAATATTTGCAATTAATGAAAAGCACAATCTAGGTATTTTTGAAGCAGGAATTTCCACTATTGATGAAATGAAAAGGTTAGAAAAGGTCATTAAGCCTACCATTGGGATTCTAACTAATATAGGTTCGTCGCATGATGAAGGTTTTGTTGATTTAGATGAAAAAATCAAAGAAAAATTAGTTCTTTTTCAAGAGACTGAAATTATAATCTATCAAAAAAGAGATCTTGTAGATAAATATATTTTAGCAAAAACAAAAACCTTTACCTGGAGTTTTAGAAAGGGGGAGGCTGATGTTTTTGTTTATAAAAAAGAAACAGAGGATCAAAATACAATATTATATTACAAGTACAATGGAGATTCCTATAAGTTGAAAATCCCATTTCAAGATACGGCTTCTATAGAAAATGCGATTTCTTGTTTGATGGCATTGTTATATTTTGATTATGATATTGAGACGATTCAATCGAGGATGCTATTGCTGTTTCCTGTCGAAATGCGACTAAAAGTAAAAACGGGAATCAATAACTGTAGTCTTATTGATGATAGTTATAGCTCAGATTTTCAGTCATTGAAAATTGCACTGGATTTTTTGGAAAGTCAAACGCAGTTCCAAAAAAAGACTGTCGTACTTTCTGATATTTTTCAGAGCGGATTATCAAATGAGGAGCTGTATTCTAAGGTTTCGCAATTGATTGTTTCTAATAACATAAGTCGGGTTATTGGCATCGGAGAAACTATTTCGCAATTCAAAGACAAGTTCGTCAATTGCGTTACGTTCAATACTACGGCCGAATTTATTTCTAATTTTGAAAGTCTTGATTTTGCGAATGAAACCATTTTGATAAAAGGAGCAAGGTCTTTCCAATTTGAAGAAATCGTTTATTTACTCGAAGAAAAAACTCATGAGACCATTCTGGAAATTAACTTGAATGCACTCAGTTACAACTTGAATTTCTTTAAATCCAAATTGAAACCAAATGTAAAAATCATGGTTATGGTAAAGGCATTCGGTTATGGAAATGGAGGTCTGGAGATTGCTAAATTACTCGAACACCACAAAGTGGATTATCTTGGGGTGGCTTTTGCCGATGAAGGAATTTCACTAAAGAATGGTGGTATTCAATTACCAATTATGGTTCTCAATCCAGAGAATACGAGTTTTTCTGCCATTATACAATATCAATTAGAGCCAGAAATATATTGTTTAAAAGGACTTTATGCCTTTTTGAAAATTGCAAAAGAAAAGAATCTGCATCATTTTCCTATTCATATTAAACTCGATACGGGGATGCATCGTCTCGGTTTTGAGGAAGATACAATCGATGAATTAATAGCTACTTTAAAAGGGAATGATAGTGTTCAAATACGCAGTATTCTGTCACATTTGGCAACAAGTGACGACTTGAAGCATCGTGATTTTACGCTTTCGCAGATTAATTTATTTGATACGATGTCATCTAGAATCGTGGCGGAATTAGGAGTGAATCCGATTCGTCATATTTTGAATACTTCTGGAATAAGTAATTATCCGGATTCTCAATTCAACATGGTTCGTTTAGGAATCGGACTTTATGGAGTGTCGAATGATCCTGCGGAACAAAAATACTTGGAAAATGTGGGGACTTTGAAATCTGTTATTTCCCAAATTCGGACTATTTCAGCAGGGGAGAGCGTGGGTTATGGACGAAAATTTATGGCTGAGAAACCTACAAAGGTTGCAACAATTCCCATTGGTTATGCTGACGGTATATCTAGAGGTTGGGGAAATGGGGTTGGATTTGTATCCATAAAAGACAAAAAAGCAAAGATTTTAGGGAGTGTCTGCATGGATATGTTGATGGTTGATGTTACTGAAATTAATTGTACCGAAGGAGATTCAGTAATTATTTTTGGCGAAAGCCCAACGGTTTCTTATATCGCCAAAAAGCTAAATACGATACCCTATGAGATTCTCACCAGTATTTCACAGCGGGTAAAGCGTGTTTTTTACCGATAAATTGACAAATAATTAAGACGATTTTAAAAGTGTCTTGATTATTTGATAATTTAGTTTTCTAAAATATTATTTAACTAAAAAAAACAATTATGAAATTTTTCAATGATTTTAAATCCTCTTTAATAAAGGGTGATGTATTAGCTTTGGCGACCGCTGTAGTTATTGGTGGCGCATTTGGTAAAATTGTAACTTCTGCTGTTAATGATGTGATTATGCCCATTATCGGGTTAATAACTGGAGGAATTGATTTTACACAAAAATTTATTACCCTTGATGGTAATACTTATGTCAATCTTGAAGCCGCTCAAAAAGCAGGCGCAGCTGTGATCACTTATGGAAATCTTGTACAAGCTACCATCAATTTTGTCATTGTCGCATTTTTTGTTTTCGTAATACTTAGAGCTGCTGAAAAAACAAAAAACAAAAAAGAAGTAGTTGTTACTGCACCTACTGGACCATCTCAAGAAGAATTGCTTACTCAAATTAGAGATTTATTGAAAAAATAAGAAGATTGCTAGACTGTATATTTAAGAAAAACCATCTGCAAAAACGGATGGTTTTTCTTTGTTGTTATAATTGTAACATTTTGTTATTATTTGTGAAGCGCCTTGTTTTGGTTTTAATATTACTTACTTTTGTAATTCAAATTTAATATTCAATTATAAAAATATAGAAATGAAAATAGCAGTTGTAGGTGCAACCGGTATGGTTGGAGAGGTTATGTTACAAGTATTAGCAGAAAGAAATTTTATATCGGATGCTGATGAATTAATTCTTGTAGCTTCAGAAAGATCAGTGGGTAAAGAAATTGCCTTTAATGGTAAAAACTATAGTGTTGTGGGATTAGCGACCGCTGTTGCAATGCAACCAGATATCGCATTATTTTCTGCTGGAGGTGATACTTCTTTAGAGTGGGCGCCAAAATTTGCTGCTGCTGGAACAACCGTGATTGATAACTCATCAGCATGGAGAATGGATCCAACTAAAAAATTGATCGTTCCTGAAATTAACGCTTCTTCATTAACTAAAGAAGATAAAATTATAGCTAATCCAAACTGTTCTACAATTCAAATGGTATTGGTTTTAGCACCTTTACATAAGAAATACAATATCAAACGCGTTATCGTTTCTACATACCAGTCCATTACTGGAACTGGCGTAAAAGCGGTTGAACAATTGGAAAATGAATATGCAGGAGTTCAAGGTGAAATGGCTTATAAGTACCCAATTCATAGAAATGCAATTCCTCAATGTGATGTATTCGAAGAAAACGGATATACAAAGGAAGAAATGAAATTGGTTCGTGAGACTCAAAAAATATTAGATGATAAAACAATTGCTGTTACGGCTACTGCAGTGCGTGTGCCTATCGTAGGTGGACATAGTGAAGCTGTAAATGTCGAATTTTCTAATGATTTTGTAGTTTCAGACATTCAAAATATTTTACACCATACAGACGGTGTTGTCGTACAAGACAACAATGATACTTATACGTATCCGATGCCAATTTATGCGCAAGGAAAAGATGATGTTTTTGTGGGTAGAATTCGTCGTGACGAAAGCCAAGCCAACACATTGAATATGTGGATTGTTGCTGATAATTTAAGAAAAGGAGCAGCTACAAATACAATTCAAATTGCTGAATACTTAGTAGCATCTAAATTGGTGTAACCAATTTAATATTATATTCTAAACCATCTGTTTTAACATTCTATCAGTTTTGTTAAAACAGATGGTTTTCTTTTTTTAAGATTTCCTACCTTTGCAGTGTATGAAAAAGAAGCAACTTGTAATTAGTCTCTCTTTGTCACTGACGGTATTGTTTTCAATACTGTTTCAGTCACTTCATACCTATGAGCATTTTGTAAAGCAATTCTCTGAAACAGAGTGTCATCATAAATATAGTAATGGAGAACCTGAAATAACGCATCAACATCATAATTTTGATGATTGTAAAGTGTGTCATTTTACTTTTGGGTCTTATGTTTCTCCTGACGTATTTGTATATTCACTTCAGTCAAATTTCGAAAACACTCCCTATTTCTTTGAGAAGGTAAAAACCTTTATTTCGTTTCCCGGCAGTTTGTATTCTCCTCGGGGTCCGCCTTTAGTTATTATTTAAATTATATTAATTTCCAACCAATCCTTATTATGTTTTGTTGGAACGCTTCACTTTTTAAATAATTTCAAATCAGTTATCTTTTAAAGATTTCTGTTTGAGTATATCACAATCATTTCTAATGAAAAAAATTATAATTACGCTATTACTAGGGTTTTCAGCGCTGCTTCATGCGCAAAGTAAAGTATCTGGTACGGTAACGAATATAGCAAACCAACCTATAAAAGGGGTTTCAGTCTATGCGCCAGAATTACATAAAGGCACCACAACTGATGAAAACGGAATATACATTTTGACAAATCTTCCTGACGGAAATGTTAAACTGAGTTTTACTTTCGTGGGTTTCACAACTGAGAATAAAACAATAAAAGGACTTGAAAAAGAAAGCACATTAGATGTGATACTTGAAGAAACTATTTTTCAGATGGATGAGGTAATTGTTTCTACCGCTTTCAATAAAATACAGTCACAAAATGTCATGAAGGTAGAACATGAAACCATTAAGGAATTACAACAAAAAGGAACAGCAACCTTAATAGAAGGATTAGCAACTATTCCTGGAGTTTCTCAAGTTTCAACTGGAACTTCAATAGGGAAACCTGTAATCCGTGGTTTGAGCGGAAACCGCGTTTTAGTCTACTCACAAGGAGTAAGAATGGAAAACCAACAGTTTGGTGACGAACATGGTTTGGGATTGAATGATGCCGGCGTAGAAAGTGTTGAGGTTATCAAAGGGCCAGCTTCGTTATTGTACGGTTCAGATGCACTTGGTGGGGTTTTGTATTTCAATCCGGAGAAATTTGCTGATGCGAACACATTCAAAGCTAATTTTAGTCAAAAGTTGTTTTCTAATACTTTAGGTAGTAATTCCTCTCTCGGATTAAAAACGTCGACTGAGAACTGGAAATTTCTGGCAAGAGGGAGTTACAATACGCATTCTGATTACCGTATTTCAGGAGGAGATCGCGTTACAAACACCCGATACAATGAAACAGATTTTAAAACCGGAATTGGATACAGTAATTCTAGTTTTTCTTCAGTTCTTCGATACAACTACAATAATCTAGACTTAGGAATTCCTGAGGATGGTATAGCAGATCAAAGCACAAGTAAAAACACGGGTTTTCCAAGGCAAGGGGTTTTTAGCCATTTGTTGAGTTTGAACTCTATTATCTATTTAAAAAATTCAAAATTGGATGTTGATTTGGGATATATTGCTAATGATCGTTCTGAGTTTGAGGATAGCAATGTGGCAGGATTGCGTATGAAGTTGAAAACTTTTAATTACGATGCGAAGTACCATTTACCAAGCATGGGTAAATTAGAATCAATTTTCGGAATTCAAGGTATGCATCAAACTAATACAAATTTTGGCGAGGAGTATCTAATTCCAGATGCAACAACAAATGATTTTGGTGTTTTTGGAACAGCTAATTATGAGTGGGGAAGCAATAGTGCAGTGCAAGCAGGTTTGCGTTTTGATAACAGAAAAATTACTAGTGTTGAAAACGGTACGGTTGGAGAAGAGGGGTATTTTAAAGCGATCGACAAATCATTTGATAGTTTTAATGCTTCTTTAGGTTACAAAACAAACTTAGCTGATGATTTGACCTTGCGATTAAATCTAGCTTCAGGATTTAGAGCACCTAATTTAGCTGAGCTAACTTCTAACGGAGTTCATGAAGGGACAAACCGTTATGAAATAGGAAACAGTGATCTGAAAACAGAACAAAATGTACAGTCTGATCTTAATTTAGAATACAAGAACAGTCATTTTGAGTTTTTTGTAAATGGGTTTTACAATCATATCAACAATTATATTTATACTTCACCTACAGGAACGGTATTGGATAATAATGATGTGTTTAATTATATTCAAAACAATGCTAAACTGTATGGAGGTGAAGTTGGTCTGCATTTTCATCCGCATCCTTTGGATTGGTTGCATTATGAAACCAGTTTTGAAACCGTTACGGGCAAGAAACAAAATGGCGATTATTTACCTTTGATCCCTGCGAACAAGTGGAGTAATACCATAAGAACTGAATTCAAAATGAAGAACTGGTTTGAAGAAGGTTTTGCTACTTTCAACGTTTCTACGACTTTCAATCAAGATAATGTAAGTGGTTTTGAAACGGAGTCTAATGGTTATACTTTAGTAAATTTAGGACTTGGTGGAACAGTAAAACTAGGTAAAACTGTTTTCGACGTTAACCTAAACGGAAATAATTTATTTGACAAAAAATATATCGCGCACCTTTCTCGTTTGAAAAACGATGGGATTGCAAACATAGGAAGAAATATAGTTCTGGGAGTTAATTTTAATTTGTAGAAAAATCATAAAACGCTATCCGAAAGGGTAGCGTTTTTTTTAACCGATAACTGCATAAAGCTTCGGTATGTTTTTTACTGTATATCTCATGTAATTTAAATTGATTTTGCGCTTACATTTTTTAATTTTTAACTCTCTATGAAACCTCTGCACATCTGAGTGAAATAACTAATATGTTTTAAAATTACAACCCTCTTTTAATTCTAAGTTTTGTATATTTGTTTAACATAAACAACAAAAGATTAAACACGGATAAATTAGTGACTAAAGCTGCTATAAATATTGTTTGGTTCAAGCGTGATTTGCGATTTGTAGATAACGAAGCCTTGTTTGCTGCGCAAAATTCGGTATTGCCAGTACTATTTGTATATTGTTTTGAACCAAGTGTTATGGAGTACGATGATGCCGATGTGCGTCATTGGCGGTTTATTTATGAGTCGATTCAGGATTTACAAACGAAGCTCAATGCAATCAATGGAACATTCTATTATTTTCACAATGAAGTACAGGCTGTTTTTGTCGAGCTACTAAAGAACTACGATATTAAGGAAGTTTATTCTCATCAAGAAATTGGTAACAAAATCACTTTTGATAGAGATATAGCAATGCAGGATTTTTTCGAAAGCAATAATATTATCTGGAAAGAATCTCAGTTACACGGAGTAATTAGAAAATTAAAATCACGACAGCACTGGGACAAACGCTGGGAAGAAGTGATGCGGGCTGAACCAAAAATGAGTGCCATTCAGGATTTTAATTTAATTCAACTTGAGGATGCTGTTTATAATTCTATAAAAGGGAATCCGCTTTCAGAAGCTATTACGAAGACCAATAAGAATTTCCAAAAAGGAGGCGAGAATCTCGCTTGGCGCTATTTGGATAGTTTTGTAAAAGAACGCTATATCAATTACAGCAAGCATATTTCTAAACCGGCCTTGAGTAGAAAAGGTTGCAGTCGCTTATCGCCTTATCTGGCGTATGGAAATATTAGCATGCGAATGATTTATCAATACACAAATCAGCATTACGAGAATTCTAAGAATAAACGAGCGATTCTTAATTTCGTTTCTCGACTGCATTGGCATTGTCATTTCATGCAAAAATTTGAAGATGAATGCCGAATGGAATTTGAAAATGTAAATAGAGCATATGACACTTTGGTAAAGCCAAGGAATGAAATTTATATCAAAGCCTGGCAAGAAGGAAAAACAGGTGTGCCAATTGTAGATGCCTGCATGCGATGTTTAGTAGTGACAGGATATATCAATTTCAGGATGCGAGCTATGGTGGTTTCTTTTTTCACATTTAATCTTTGGCAAGATTGGCGGGACTTGCATTTTCTAGCAAGACAGTTTCTGGATTACGAACCTGGAATTCACTATCCACAAATCCAAATGCAATCAGGAACAACGGGAATAAATACAATTCGGATTTATAGTCCAATAAAAAACTCTGAAGAGCACGATCCAGAAGGTGTTTTTATTAAACAGTGGTTGCCTGAATTAGCAGAAATTCCAGTCAACTTAATTCATGAACCGTGGAAGTTAAATCCAATTGAACAACAATTTTATAGCTGTGAAATAGGGAAAGATTATCCCGAACCTATTGTTAATATTGAAGAAACTAGAAAACGGGCTAGTGATATAGTCTGGAGTTTTCGGAAAACAGATGAAGTGAAAGAGGAAGGAAAACGGATTTTGAAAAAGCACGTTTCCAATCCGAATCGAAGAACTAAAAAAACAAAAACATAATGACTATTTTTTTAAAAGCAAACTGGGAAAACATTATAATGGCTAATTATGAAATTGATCCTAACATACTACTTCCTTTCTTGCCTAAAGGTGTGGAGCTTGATTTGTATGATGGAAAAGCCTACGTAAGTCTAGTTGGGTTTATGTTCAAGAAAACCAAACTTTTCAATGTTCCAATTCCTTATTTTGGCACTTTCGAAGAAATTAATTTGCGTTTTTATGTGGTTCGAAAGGAGGGGAATACGTTAAAACGCGGTGTAGTTTTTGTCAATGAAACTATTCCGTATCCTATTGTGGCTTGGATGGCTAATAAATTATACAAAGAGCACTATACCGTGGTACCAACAAAGCATGAAATTACAAGGGAGACAAAAAGTCAAAAAGTAGAATTTAAATGGCTTTTAAATAAAAAATGGAATAGTATTTATGTAGAAGCAACCACGGAATCTAAGGTGATGAAAAGTCAATCTTTAGAAAAATTTATATATCAACATTATTATGGCTACACTAAAGTCGACCAAAATAATACCGAAGAATACAAATTACAGCATCCGAGTTGGTTAGTCAATCAAGTATTAGATTATAAAATTGATTGTGATTTTACAGCGATGTATGGTGAGTCCTTTTCGGGTTTAAATACGACCAAGCCAGAAGCGGTTTTTATAGCCGAAGGTTCATCGGTGGGTATAGAGTGGAAAAGAAACAGATTAAATATGGGTAATGAAAGGTATTAAAAAACAAAACTTGCCCTCTAAAACGTGTGTTGTTTGTAATAGACCTTTTACTTGGCGTAAAAAATGGGAAAAGGTTTGGGATGAGGTAAAATATTGTAGCGATAAATGCAGAAGCAACAAATAAAATGAGTAAAAAAGTAAGACTTGTTCTAGGCGATCAACTAAACAGCAATCATTCTTGGTTTAAAACTGTAGATGATTCGGTGACTTATGTTATGATGGAAATTCGAACGGAGACCGATTATGCATCGCATCACATTCAAAAAGTGGTTGGTATTTTTTCTGCAATGAGAAGTTTTAGCAAGGAACTAGAGTTAAAAAAGCATAACATTATTTATATCAATCTAGTTGATGAAAACAACTTACAATCATTTGAAAACAACATTGAAAACTTAATTTCAAAACATAATTTTACTCATTTTGAATACCAATTGCCAGATGAATTTCGTGTTGATGAAGCGTTAAAAAATCTGAGTAAAGTAATCACAATTTCAAGTTCGATCGCTGATTCGGAGCACTTTTTCACAACACGAAATGAATTAGAGCACTTTTTTGAAGGTAAGAAAACCTTTGTGATGGAAAATTTTTATCGGATGCTTAGAAAAAAGCATACTGTTTTAATGGAAGGCAATCAGCCATTAACTGGCAAGTGGAATTATGATAGCGACAACCGAAAAAAGTTGCCCAAAAATCATAAACCGACACCGCCATTAGTTTTTAATAATAATGTTTCAGAGGTTCTTGATGAAATCAGTAAAACGGATATTAAAACCATCGGAAATATTGATGCTGTAAATTTTCTTTGGCCAATTAACCGAGAACAATCGTTGCAGTTATTAGACTTTTTTCTAGTAGAATGTTTGCCTTTATTCGGAAGTTATCAAGATGCCATGTCCCCAAATGAGTGGTCTTTATATCATTCTCGACTTTCATTTTCTATGAATTTAAAGATGATTTCACCACAAGAAGTTATTGATAAAGCTATAAAAGAGTGGGAAAGTAGACCCAGTGAAATTGAATACAATCAATTAGAAGGATTTGTGCGACAAATAATAGGTTGGCGCGAATACATGCGAGGGATTTATTGGCTGAAGATGCCTGAATATGCTAGCATGAATTTTTTTAATAATCAAGAAAAGTTGCCAGATTGGTTCTGGACAGGCAACACTAAAATGAATTGTTTAAAAGATACTATAAATCAATCTTTAAATTATGCATATGCCCATCACATTCAGCGATTAATGATAACTGGGAATTTTGCGCTTTTAGCCGGAATTCATCCTGATGAATTAGATGCTTGGTATCTCGGAATCTATATTGACGCGATTGAATGGGTTGAAATTACAAATACTCGTGGCATGAGTCAATTTGCAGATGGTGGAATTGTAGGCACAAAACCCTATGTAAGTTCGGCATCTTATATTAATAAAATGAGCCATTATTGTGGCAGTTGTTATTATAACAAACAACTTAAAACAGGTGAAAAAGCCTGTCCTTTTAATAGTTTATACTGGAACTTTTATGATAAAAATGAAGATAAATTAGCAAAAAACCCAAGGATTGGAATGATGTATAATGTTTGGAGAAAAATGGAACCAGAAGCAAAGGCAGCCTTATTAGAACAAGCAGATTATTATCTAAAAAAAATAAATGAATTATGAAAACGGCTATAGTTTGGTTTACAACTGATTTACGATTATATGATAATGAAGCGCTTAAAAGAGCAATTACTCAAAGTGAAAGTGTTATCCCTGTTTATTGTTTTGATGATTCCCATTTTGAAACTACCCAATATGGTTTTAAAAAATCAGGTAATTTTCGAACGCAGTTTTTATTGGAATCATTACAAGATTTAGACAATAATTTACGAAAGATGGGTTCGGGCTTGATTATTTTAAAAGGAAAGCCAGAAGTTGAAATCCCGAAAATTGTAGCAGAATATAGAGTTCGAAAAGTTTTTGCTAAAAGAGAAGTAGCATTTGAAGAAAAACAAACAGAAAGCTTGGTTCAAACGGCACTTTTCAAATTGCGTTGTGAACTAGATACTTATAGTACGAGTACTTTATATCATGCAGAAGATCTGCCGTTTTCGCTAAAAGACATTCCAGATGTTTTTACCACCTTTAGGAAGAAAACAGAATTAGATGCCGCTGTAAGAAATGTTTTTGACCAACCAATAACAATTGTGTCTCCAGAAATCCCAGAATTAATTTTACCTACTTTAAAAGATTTAGGTTTGCATTTTTCTCCAATGGATTCTCGTGCAGCCATTCAATTCAAAGGCGGAGAAACAGAAGCAATGAAGCGATTAAACCATTATTTTTTTGAAACAAAAAAACTATCCATTTACAAAGAAACTAGAAACGGAATGGTAGGGGATGATTATTCTTCAAAATTTTCAGCTTGGTTGGCTTTGGGATGTATTTCACCGAGAACAATTTATCATGAAATAAAAAAATATGAAAAGGAACATGGCGCTAACGAATCTACATATTGGTTGATTTTTGAGTTGTTATGGCGTGATTTTTTTAGATTTATGTTTAAAAAATACCAAACTAAATTTTTCTTGTATTCTGGTATAAAGGCTGATAAAGTGAATTCGAAATCCTTAAGTGAAAAATTACTCTTACAATGGATAAATGGCACAACTGATTCAGATTTTATTAATGCTAATATGCTAGAGCTTAAACAAACGGGTTTTATGAGCAATAGAGGTAGGCAAAATGTTGCTAGTTATTTTTGTAACGAACTCAATATGGATTGGCGTATTGGAGCTGCTTATTTTGAATCGCAGTTAATAGATTATGATGTTTGTAGTAACTGGGGGAATTGGGCGTATTTAGCAGGCGTTGGAAATGACCCAAGAAAACACCGTTATTTTAATATCGAAAAACAGGCTAGTGACTATGATAAGGACAGGGCTTTCCGGGATTTGTGGTTGCAATAGCTTTTTTTTTGAAATTATAAAATGTAACAAAAACCGACATTTAACGACCAATCCTACTAACGCTTTTCTTATCACAAGAAAGCAAGAGATTTTCCTTATTTTTGTTAACCAATTAAAAAGATACTAATGAAAAAACTAATTCTAATAATGGCTGTATTACCCACAATAGCTTCTTTTGGACAAAACCAAAAAGCAGTACACTATCCAGAAACCAAAAAAGGAGAAACGGTAGATCAGTATTTTGATAGTAAAGTGGCAGACCCTTATCGCTGGTTAGAAGACGATCGCTCTGCAGAAACTGCAGCTTGGGTTAAAGCAGAAAACGAAGTGACTTATGGATATTTAAACCAAATTCCTTTTCGTGATGCGCTTAAAAACCGCATGGAGAAATTGTGGAATTATGAAAAGATAGGCGCACCCTCGAAAGAAGTAAACTTTACTTACTATTCTAAAAACAACGGACTCCAAAACCAATCGGTAATGTATAGAAAAGATGCTTCTGGAAAAGAAGAAGTTTTCTTAGATCCTAATACTTTTTCAAAAGACGGAACAACCTCACTAGGAGGAATTGATTTTTCAAAAGACGGTTCTAAAGTAGCTTATGCCATTTCTGAAGGCGGAAGCGACTGGAGAAAAGTAATTATTATGGATGCATTATCTAAAAAAATAATAGAAGACACCTTAATTGATGTAAAATTCAGTGGATTGTCTTGGAGAGGAAATGAAGGTTTCTATTATTCTAGTTACGAAAAACCAAAAGGAAGTGAATTGTCTGCTAAAACAGACGAACATAAATTGTATTTTCATAAACTAGGGACTGCTCAAAAAGAAGACAAAGTCATCTTTGGCGGAGACCAAAAACGCAGGTATGTAGGAGGTTATGTCACAGAGGATGATCGCTATTTAGTGATTTCAGCAGCTAATTCTACCTATGGAAATGAATTGTATATTAAAGATTTAACGGTTAAAAATAGTCCTATCGCTACAATTGTAGATAATTTCAATAGCGATAATAATATTATTGATAACGAAGGAACGAAGTTGTTTATTGTAACTGATTTAAACGCGCCCAATAAACGCATTGTAACGGTAGATGCAAGTAGTCCATCTCCATCAAAATGGGTTGATTTTATTCCGGAGACTGAGAATGTACTGTCTCCTTCTACAGGTGGTGGATATTTCTTTGCTAATTATATGAAAGATGCTGTTTCAGTGGTTAAACAATATGATTATAATGGGAAATTAGTTCGTGATATTCAATTACCAGCTGTAGGAACAGCAGGAGGTTTTGGCGGAAAGAAAAAAGAGAAAACATTGTATTACTCTTTTACAAATTATACTACACCAGGGACGATTTACTCTTTTGAACCTAAATCAGGAAAATCTGGGGTTTACGCACAGCCAAAAGTGGACTTTAAAAGTGAAGATTTTGAATCTAAACAGGTTTTTTATACTTCTAAAGACGGTACTAAAATTCCAATGATTATAACTTACAAGAAAGGTTTGAAATTAGATGGTAAAAACCCGACTATGCTTTATGGTTACGGTGGTTTTAATGTGAGTTTAACGCCAGCTTTTAGTATCGCTAATGCAGTATGGATGGAAAACGGTGGTGTTTATGCTGTGCCAAATATAAGAGGTGGTGGTGAATATGGGAAAAAATGGCATGATGAAGGAACTAAAATGCAAAAGCAAAATGTTTTTGATGACTTTATCGCTGCTGCTGAATACTTGATTGCTCAAAAATATACTTCCTCAGATTTTCTTGCCATTCGCGGTGGATCAAATGGAGGTTTGCTAGTAGGTGCAACCATGACTCAGCGTCCTGAATTGATGAAAGTCGCTTTGCCAGCAGTGGGCGTGATGGACATGTTGCGTTACCATACTTTTACAGCAGGTGCAGGTTGGGCGTATGATTATGGTACAGCACAAGACAGCAAAGAAATGTTTGAATATATCAAAGGATATTCACCAGTGCATAATGTAAAAAAAGGAACACATTATCCAGCAACTATGGTCACTACGGGAGATCACGATGATAGAGTAGTGCCAGCACATAGTTTTAAATTTGCAGCTGAATTGCAAGAAAAACAAGCGGGAACTAATCCAACATTAATACGTATTGACGTAAAAGCGGGGCACGGTGCAGGAAAATCAGTGGCGGCTAGTATTCAAGAGAATGTAGATGTTCAAGCATTTACACTTTATAATATGGGCTTCAAAACCTTACCAAAATTAAAATAATAGAGGTTTAATTGGGAGCTACTTCCTGCTTTTCGCTATATCTCTTATTATCTCTTAAAAACGAGAAAACAAGAGGATGCCGCTTCAAGCAGGGCTAGGGAATAGACACACAATAAATATTTTTTATAACAAAACGCCAATCGGGAGATTGGCGTTTTGTATTTGTAGAAGTTATACTAGAAAGGGTCTGGATTTTATAAGTCGGAAAGTAATATTTTAGACAAAGGCTCATCGTGTCCGTAGATATCATCATAAAAATGGATTAGGCCCTCGCGATCAACCCAGGCGGTAAAATAACCAATGTACACTGGTATTTGGGTTTTTAGATTGTAAGTTTTCTCAACTCTTCTATTCATGGCAGCATCTATTTTTTCTACAGTCCAGTTTGTGTCGCCTTCTAAAACCGCGATTGCTAAATCTCTTGGGCGGGCTACACGAATACAACCATGGCTAAATGCCCTTTGTTCCTTGTCAAATAAGCTTTTTGAGGGGGTGTCATGCATGTAAATAATATGAGAATTTGGAAAAACAAATTTCACCTTACCCAAGGCATTTTGTGGTCCTGGTCTTTGTCGTACTCGGTTGCCAACCCATTCCATATCGTGTTTAGCCAAGTAACTCCTGTTTCTGGCAATAGCTGGTAAAATTTCTTTTCTTAAAATACTTGGTGGCACATTCCAATACGGGCTGAACACTACTTGGTTCATCATACCACTAAAAACGGCTGTTTTATTCATAGATTTCCCTACCACCACTTTGGAGACAAGTACGGGTCTGGTTTCCTTAAAATAAGTAAGGGTAAAAGAAGGTATATTGACCACTATGGATTGTTCGGTTTTTGTTAAACCAGGTGAAATCCATCTCGATCGCTCCATATTGACCATAAGAGTCTTGATACGCTCGTGTACGGTGATATTCATGTTGCTGATATGTTTTGGCAACAATAAGGAATCAGTGTCGAATGCGTTGCGCTCTTTGTATTTTAAGATGCCTTCTAGTAGCTCATTGTCAAATATTTTTTTTTGAGAATCAATTTTTAAATCTCCGGTGATAAACAAACGTTTTCTAATTTGTAAGATAACATCAGAAGTATCTCCGGGTTTCAGGGGTTTTATGTTTTTGGGAAAGAGAATTGGAGCCCAGCCCCCATTTTTTTCAATAGTACTGTAATTATGAAGTACATCTTTTAAAAGATAATATTGACCAGGAAGGTCTTTTAGTTGTTTGTTGATCAGGCTCGGATCCTGAAGTAACGAGTCCAATCGATTTACATACGATTGTTTTTTTCGAGGAAGATACCAACCCAGTTCTACCGTTTTTTTTACGTCTAATCCTTTAAACATGCGATCTGCATAAAAGAAATAGAGCGAAGACATTAGAAGTTCTACTTCAATATCTGACTTTTCCATGTTTTCTTCATCCTGAAAAATGGTTTGTAATTTCTCAGCATAAGGTACGTGGGTTTTTATTCCTTCCTGATCTAAATTATTGACTTTGTTATATAGCAACGCTGCAAACTCGTTCATGCCATTGCCATCATTCCAAAGGAATTGATAATTGTGTTTCCGATAGAGTTGGATGACTTCCGGTTTTAGGTATTTGAACTTTGGATATTTTGCAAAAAAAGAAACTACTAAAGTACTGTCAAAAGGAATCGGAGGAAATGAAGGAATCTTTTGGTAATGTAGAGCGACACAGGCCTTTGATAGGCTGCTCGCTTTTGTTGTAGTAGGAAGTCCCAATATTAGCAAGCAGTTTAGTAAAAAAACAGAGATGACAAGTATGCGTTTCATGCCAATATATTTATAGTGTTGACTATAAATATACGAAAAAACAAGGAAAATTTAGAAGTGTTGAATTGTTATAATCTTTATTGAAAATATAAAACATTGAAGCTTAATTTAAGTGGTTTTAGAAACCAAAATAACAGCTGAAATTGAATTTATATTTGTTAGAGCAATAGTTTACAAGCTCTATCTTTTTGATTTGCCCTGTTGATTTAGTGTTAAAAAAAAACCTCCTGCGTGAAGCAAGAGGTTTATATGATGGTTGAATATTTGTCTTAAGGGCCATTTTTTTTATCCACTTACCAGATTTTAACTCTTTTATTTGGAGCCAAATATAGGGAATCAGTAGGTTTTATATTGAAAGCAGTATAAAACTCAGGAATATTGCGGACAACACCATTTATTCTGAATTTTGCAGGTGAATGTGGGTCGTTAGCTACTTGGCCACGTAAATCATCTTCACGTGCTTTTTCTAGCCAAACTTGTCCCCAACCAAGAAATATCCTTTGTTCTCCTGTGAAGCCATCCAAAACTGGAGATTCTTTTCCATTGAGACTCATTTTGTAAGCCTTTAAGGCAATAGATAAGCCACCAAGATCACCAATATTTTCACCCTGCGTAAATTCTCCATTAACATTCAGGTCCGGAAATACTTTGAATGCACTATATTGGGCTACTAACTCTCCCGTTTTTTGTTTGAAGGCCACTAAGTCTTTAGGAGTCCACCAGTTGCGCATAACTCCATCACCATCGAAAGTACTTCCTTGATCGTCAAAGCCATGACCAATCTCATGACCAATTACCGCTCCAATCCCACCATAGTTTACAGCATCTTCTACACTAGCATCATAGAAAGGTGGCTGTAAGATAGCCGCGGGAAATACAATTTCATTTAAAGGAGGATTGTAATAGGCATTTACGGTTTGTGGTGTCATACCCCATTCTGTACGATCGACAGCTTTGCCTAATTTGTTAAGTTGTCGATTGTATTCGAAGGCAGTAGCTCTTTGTTGGTTTCCAAAATAGTCATTTTTAATAATTTTTAATGACGAGTAGTCTCTCCATTTGTCAGGATAGCCAATTTTAACGGTGAATTTTGACACCTTATCTAAGGCTTGTTTTTTTGTCTCAGGACTCATCCAATCCAGTTTTTTAATACTTTCTTCATAAGCTTTGATTAGGTTTTTAACCAAGAAGCTTACTTTTTCTTTAGCTTCTGGGGAGAAGTGTTTTTCAACATACACCTTACCAACTATTTCGCCAAGGTTTTTATTCACTGTTTCAACTCCTCTTCTCCAAAGAGGTCTTTGTTTTTCTGTACCTCTAAGTGTTGTACTATAAAAATTGAAATTTTCATTTTCTAAAGCAGTATTTAAGGACGTTGCTGCTCCATGAACTACACTCCATTTTAGATAGGCTTTCCAAGTGGCTAAT
Source organism: Flavobacterium sp. Arc3 (assembly GCF_041431375.1). NCBI lineage: Bacteria > Pseudomonadati > Bacteroidota > Flavobacteriia > Flavobacteriales > Flavobacteriaceae > Flavobacterium > Flavobacterium sp. Arc3. The sequence goes on from NZ_JASMRI010000017.1 coordinate 70,499, forward strand.
GGGGTTGTTTTTATTATGTCATTAAGCGATTTAATATATTCGACTTGAGGGATGACAATATTTTTTTGGTTTTTGATTCCGGCAGTAGTTAGCAGGGATGCCCAGTCAAAATAAGGCATGAGTTGTTTTAAATCTTTAATAGGGTATTTGTTGTAAAGCTTCATCATATCCCGAGTTTGCTCTTTTTTCATGTGCTTAGCAGCCAAAGAGGTTTCTAAAGCCATAATTTTTGGAGCGAGTGCAACCGAGCTTTCAACACCACCCAACTGAAGCATCTTGTCTATATGAGTAACATATTTTTTACGAATCTCTTTTGATTTATTGTCTTCTAGAAAATAATACTCTCTGTCTGGAAGTCCTAGACCACCTTGCCAAGCGTACAGCATGTATTGAGAAGGGTCTTTTAGGTCTTCCATAACCCCAATTACGAAAGGACTGTTGTTTCCGGATTGGTTCGCATGGCCAAAGTATTCTGCTAAATCACTATAATTTGAAATAGAATCAATTTTCTTAAATTCGGGAAGCAGTGGCGCAACTCCTATTTTATTTCTACCTATGGAATCCATATAGTCTCCATAATAATCACCAATTTTTTGTTCATCTGATCCATCCGCAAAATCACTTTTAGATGCGTTTTCGATAATAGCTTTAACATCTTCCTGCGATTTGTCATAGACTATATAACCAGCACCATAGTTAGGTTTGTCTGCTGGGATTAATGTATTGCGCTGCCAAGTTCCGTTGACATAAGCATCAAAATTATCACCGGGCCTTATTAGGGTATCCATGTTTTTTAGCATCAAACCTGACGCTAGTTTTCCATCTGATTTAATTTTATTGCATGCGCCAAGAATCAGAATAGGAAGTAATAGTAAAGCAATTTTAAAAGAGGAGAGTTTGCGTTTCATAATTGTTATTTTTTACAGTATCAAATATAATTAAAAATTATCATGGCATGTTTAAATAACTAAAAATAAGTATTTTATAGTTTTATTTTTCTAAAAGGACATTTGAAAAATCTATTTTATAAATAACAATGAAGCCAGTTCATCATCTCTTTTATAAATGTCTTCGTAAAAATGAATTTCTCCTTTATCATCTACCCAAGCGGTAAAATAGCCAATGTAAACGGGGATTTTATTTTTAAGTGTGTACCATTTTTCTTCTCCGCTATTCATGGCTTCTATAATCTTTTGCTCATCCCATTTTTTATCATTTTTCAGAATAAGAGTCGCTAATTCAATGGGTTTTTCTACTCGGATGCAACCGTGGCTGAAGGCTCGATCTTCTCTGTTGAAGAGGCTTTTTGCAGGGGTGTCGTGTAAATAAATAGCATTCGAATTAGGAAATAAAAACTTAATTAACCCCAATGAGTTTTTGGGCCCCGGCTTTTGGCGCACGTAATCACCGTGCCACTCCATATTGTGTTCCTCCAGATAGTTTTCGTTTTTTTCAATACCGGGAAGAATTTCTTTTTGAAGGATACTCTTTGGGATATTCCAGTAAGGACTAAAGACGATAGATTTCATAGGGGCACTAAAAATCACGGTTTGATTCATCACTTTTCCTACTACAACATTAGACCTTAACTCTGGCACGCCGTTTCTAAAATAGGTTAATTGATAAGCAGGGATGTTAATGGCAATCAATTCTTTTGCTTTAGTGATGTCACTTGAAACCCATCGGCAGCGTTCCATATTAACGATCAGTGTTTTGATGCGTTGATCGACCGGGATGTTCATGTCTTTAATGTTTGCCGCAAGAATTTTAGTATTGGTTTTGCTGCCGCTTCTATTTTTGTATTTTAAAACTCCATCCGCTAGTTCTTTATCATACACCGCGCTTTTAGAATCTTTAGATAGATCTCCTGTGATGAATAATCGTTGTCTTATCTGCGCAATTGTAATAGTGCTGTCACCAAGGTCAAATGACTTCACATTATTATTGATAGTTATGGTTTTCCAACCTCCTTTTTGTTCTATTTGGCGGTATTCTTTTAGTATTTTTTTTAGTAAAAAATATTGGCTTAAAACCGTTTTTTCGTCTTTGTTTATTAAAGAGGGATCAATTAAAAGAGAATCGAGATAACTGCCGTACGATTGCTTTTTTCTCGGGAGATACCATTCCATTTTAGTAGATTTTTTAGGATCGATACCATGATATACATTGTCAGCATAAAAAAAATAGAGTGCTGAATTCAGCAATTCGGTTTCAGTATTTGGTTTCTGATTGCCGTCAAAATTCTCATAAACAGCGTCTAGCTTATCTTTGTAAGGAACAGGTTCTTGGACTCCTTCTTCGCTCAGGTTGTTAAGTTTGTTATGTAACAAATTACCAAATTCATTTATTCCGTTGTGCCCATACCAGACATAATGAAATTTATGCTTGCGGTATAATGCCTCTACATCAGATTGGTATTTTTCTAACTTTGGATGCTCCTTAAAAAAAGTTTGTACCAGCGTACTGTCAAATGAAGTTTCGATTTGGTCTGGAATAACAGCAACAACAGTACCTTTCTTTTTGCAGGATACTGTTGTAATTAAAAGTAAAAAAACAACAAATTCAATCGATATAAATAACTTTCTCATACTATGGGGCTTATGCTTTCTTTTGAAACTAATGCTAAAATACATTAATTTTTTGTGGGATAATAGGCAGTTACTTTTAGTACAATTCTTTTGAAAATTAAATATTCGAAGGTTTTTTTGTATTCGTCTAGTTAACAAACACTTAATTCGTATTCTAGTTATTTAGTCGCATATTAAATAGATTTTGAGGATATTTAAAATGATAGAATACTCTTATTCTGTGACATCAGAAAACAATAAATCAGCTAATCGATCGTCTCTTCGATATAAATCGTTATATAAGTTAATCGCTCCATCATCAGAAACCCAGGCCGTAAAATAGCCAATATATACCGGAATTTTATTTTTAAGGATGTGGATGGTTTGTTTTTCTCCTTTCATGGCTTCATTTATGTTTTCTGGAGTCCAGTTTGGATCATCTCTTAGTATCAGAATTGCCAGTTCTTTGGCTTTGTCCATATTGATACAACCATGACTAAATGCGCGGTAATCAAATTCAAATAAGCTTTTATATGGAGTGTCGTGTAAATAAATGTCATTAGAATTTGGAAACATAAATTTAACCAATCCCATTGGGTTATCTACTCCAGGTCTTTGTATAATGTTTCCATTGTTCCATTCCATATCGTGAGATTCAAGATAATTTTTGTCTTGAAATATAGCCTGTTTTATTTCGTTTTCGATGATACTTCTAGGGACAGTCCAATACGGACTAAAAACAATCGAACTGATGGAACCACTGAAAACGACTGTTTCGGTCATATCTTTACCTACTAAAAGATTAGATTCTAGTTCTTTTTTGCCGTTTTTTACATAATTCAGTTTAAAAGCGGGAATGTTTATAAATATATATTCAGGTACTTTTGTCATATTAGGATCAATCCATCGACAGCGCTCCATATTGACCATAATAGTACTGATGAGTTTCTTTATAGGTGTGTTCATTCGCTGTAGTTGCCAGGTCGAAAGTATTTTGTTGGCTTTGTAGCCATTTCTTTTTTTGAAATTTATAATGCCTGCCATTAACTCCTCGTCATAAAGGTTGCTTTTAGAATCTTGTTTTAAATCTCCCATAAGCGCGAGACGATGTCTGATTTGGCCAATAGTTTTTGAACTATCATACGCTTTGTAATATTCTATTGATGGGTCAATTTCAATAGGCGCCCAATCACTGCTTTTTTCTATCGCTCGATATGTTTTTAGGACTTCACGAAGTTTGTAATATTGGCCAAACAGCTGTCTCTCATTTTTTTTTAATAAATCAGGGGCTGTTAAAAGAGAATCTAATAGATTTTCATAGGAAACGTTTTTTCGGGGTAAGAACCATCCGATTTCGGTAGTTTTAGCTACGTCAATTCCGTGGAATACTTTCTTTGCATAGAACACATACATAGTAGTTAAGAATAGTTCTGTATCACTTTGAGTAAGTTTACTCGCCGTATTGATGTTGAATATTCCGTTAATAATGGACGCATAGGGCATAGTGGATTTTAGTCCTTCTTCTTCGAGAGAGTTTACTTTGGAATAAAGCAAATCAGCAAATTCAATAAGCCCTTTTTTATCGTACCAAACGGAATTGTAACTTCTATTTTTATATAAAGTAATTACGTCGTATTGGTAAATTTTTAAATTAGGATATTTTACAAAAAAAGCACTAATAATAGCATTGTCAATAGGAATCACAGATTTTTCAACAAGAGTTGGTTGAAGCGTTCCGGCATTAGAAATCATCCTTGCTGCAATGCCTTCATTTGAGTAATGATGGAAAGCGGCTAAGGAAAAACCACATAAAACAACGACAATGGATAATAATAAATTTTTCACGGTACAATCATTTGCATAAAGGTAAAGAATTAGGTCCTTTTATGAAATAAATAGAGCTTAAGAATCGTTTGGAGAAGGTTTTTCGATCATTTCAATTCAGTTTTTCTTTCAAAGAGCAAAAGATTTTATATTTTTATCTAAATTCTGATCTCATGAAAAAAATCATTTTTGTTCTAATTCTAATTGCAGTGTCTTGTAAACCAACTAAATACACTATTACTTCTGATGAAAATAAAATCGATACCTTACTAGATTCCTGGCATAAAGCCGCAGCAGAAGCAAAGTATGATTCTTATTTTGAAAAGATGACAGAGGATGCTGTTTTCATTGGTACCGATGCTACAGAGAACTGGAGTAAGCCTGCCTTTGAGGTATTTGCTAAACCTTATTTTGATAAAGGCAAAGCTTGGAGTTTTACAGTGTTGGAGCGTCATATTTATTTCGATAAAACAAAAGAAACGGCTTGGTTTGATGAGTTACTCAATACACAAATGAAAATATGCAGGGGTTCAGGCGTATTAGCAAAGATAGAAGGGGAATGGAAAATCAAACATTATGTCTTGTCAATGACCATTCCTAATGAAAATGTAAGTGAAGTTACTAAAATCAAAGCGCCCATAGAAGATAAACTGATATCGGGTTACAATAAAGCAAACTGATGGCCAAATGATTTAATACAAATCCTGCTTTTTTAGGAGGTATAATGTGGTTGCTATTAATTTTTCTTTTGTTCGGCCTTCGGTCTTATATATTTCCTTAATTTTGCAAAAATATTTGAAAAATCGTGGGAAGCAAAAATAAATTAAAAAGGTTCAAGGAAAACGAAACATTTACCAATGTTTTTCAACCAACAAGGGAAGAAGTAGTAGGTGATTTATTTCCTTTAAAAGGGAAATGGAATTCAGATTTCTTTAAAAATGATAACCCTGTAGTCTTAGAACTAGGTTGTGGTAAAGGAGAATATTCAGTTGGTCTAGCCGAAAGATACCCTAATAAAAATTTCATTGGAATTGATATTAAAGGGGCTCGTTTTTGGCGTGGTGCAAAAACTGCTGTTGAAACTGGATTGCATAATGTAGCTTTTATTCGAACTCAAATCGAATTAATCAATCATATTTTTGCCGAAAACGAAGTAGATGAAATCTGGATTACTTTTCCGGATCCCCAAATAAAATACAAACGTACTAAACATAGAATGACAAATTCTGAGTTTTTACAATTGTATAAAAAAGTGCTTAAAAAAGATGGTGTTGTAAATCTTAAAACAGACAGTGAATTCATGCATGGTTATACACTTGGTTTACTCCATGGTGAAGGGCATGAAGTTTTGTATGCAAATCACAATGTATATGTCAACGAAGGAAGTCCAGAGGAAGTAACTGCTTTTCAGACTTTTTATGAAAAACAATATTTGGAAGTTAACAAAGCAATTACGTATATTCGATTCAGAATCAAAGAGTAATTATTTTTTAAAGTTTAAATTGGTTGCCTTTTGTGTATGCTCACACCCTGCTTATGAATTTAATTATATCTTTACTTTCCGGTTTTGTAACTGCTTTAATAGGTATTACTCCGCCAGGCTTGCTCAATATGACGGCAGCTAAAGTGAACTTGAAGGAAGGGAAAAGAAATGCAATTTGGTTCGTATTTGGAGCAGTAATAATTATTTTTTTTCAGGCTTATTTGGCTATATTGTTTGCTCGGGTTATAGATGTTCGGCCAGATATAGTCATTCTTTTGCGTGAGATTGGCTTCGGGATATTTGGCGCTTTGACAGTGTTTTTTTTGTGGATAGCCAAAAAGCCAAAAATCAAGAAAGCTAAAATTAAGAAAAGCAGTAAAAAGAAGCGATTTTTTCTTGGAATGTTGCTTTCGGCACTTAATTTCTTTCCAATTCCATATTACGTTTTTGTCAGTATAACGCTGTCTTCCTATGAAATTTTTTCTTTTACTGCAAGCTCAATTCTTATTTTTGTCATCGGAGTGGTGTTAGGTTCTTCACTTGTTTTTTATTTTTATATTACCTTTTTTCAAAAAATAGAAAACAAAGCTGATTACCTATTGAGGAATATGAATACTATCATAGGTACTATAACGGGCGTGATTTCTATAGTTACTTTATTCAATATCATAAGGTATTATTTAAGGTAGATTAGCGCATACTTACCAATCGGCGAAAGCCATTTTTATAATTTAAAACGATGTCAAACGAGAATTTCTTCGAAAGGGTTTATGCTGTCGCAAGGCAAATTCCTTACGGGAAAGTTACTTCTTATGGCGCTATTGCAAAAGCGTTAGGAACAGCCCGTTCAGCCAGAATGGTAGGCTGGGCAATGAATGCCTCTCATAATATGGATGATGTTCCCGCGCACCGCGTGGTGAACAGAAACGGATTGCTTACCGGAAAGTTTCATTTTGATGGAACTAATCTGATGCAGCAATTATTAGAAAGTGAAGGAATTGAAGTAGTCGAAAATCAAATTGTTGATTTTGAAAAATATTTTTGGCAACCGCCAATGAGTGAATAGTGATCTGTTTTCAATTGATTAACACGCTTATGTAATAGGGGCATTCACTAATTAGTCAGTAAAAAACGGCTGTTCTGTACTGAAATGTTGAGCGTAATTCCTTTAAATTCCCGCATCAAGAATTCCTCCCGTTTTAACTATTTCCAGGAATAAAACAGATGGTGAAATGCGTTTTACCTCCTGATAGATCAGAATCAGTTTGATGACTCAGATAACCGCCATGTGCTTCTATAATATTTTTCGAAAGCGTAAGTCCAATGCCGGCACCATCTTTTCTAGTAGTAAAAAATGGTAAGAATATTTTGTCTTTAATTGCGCTTTCAATTCCTCCACCATTATCAGATATGGTGATGTAAAAACGATTATTTTTTGTTGAAGTAGTTAAAAGTATGCTCTTTTCCTGTTTGTTTTTTAAGGCAAAAATGCTATTGGTAATTAAATTGATAATTACCTGTTCTATTTGATTTTTGTCAATGTCTATTATCTTATGCTTCTCTATTTCGTTGATAATTACTATGTTTTCGGATTCGAAAATGGGCGACATCATTTTAAGACAATCTTCAAAAAGCAAATGAATTGGTGTTGGTTTTTTGCTTGGTGTAGGAAGCGCAGCCAGCTTTCGATAATTCTCTACAAAAAACTGCAAATGATCGCTTCTGTTTATAATGGTCGAAATGCTGCTTTTGATATCTTCAAAATCTTCGGTTTCTAAATGGTCTTGATCTACGATTTGCAGTAAATTTTGCGAAAGCGATCGAATAGGTGTCAAGGAATTCATTAATTCGTGAGAGATGATTTTCATCAAATTAATCCAAGCTTCTTTTTCTTTTTTCTCAATAACACGCTGGATGCTGTCCAATAGAATGATGAAGTAGTCTTTGTTAAACGATTTTGTTAACGAAGTTTGTAACATAAATGTCTGCGCTTCTTGTTGCTCGATTTTGATGTTAATGCTCGTCTTTAATTCGTTAAAACCGGTATTTTCAATTTCTTGGCAAAGTGTCGGCAGGTAATTTTTGAGATATTCCCAATTAGTCACTTTCGGGACGCTAAAAAGAGTTGAAAAACAATCGTTCATCAAGAAAATGGTCCAGTCGTCATTTTCTTTTTCTAAAATTAAAGCAGCCGTGTCGATATTGTTTATTATCGAGCGATAGATTAATTCTTTTGAACTCAGGTCGTGTTGTTTCTCTTTTAAAGTATCATACAGCAGACACAAATTTTTATAATCTCCTTCTTTGTATGCAGCAGGAAAACTAGCAGAAAAATCGTTGTTAAGTATCGAAAGTATGGTTTTGTCGTAAAAAGTCAATTTGTTTTTGATGTACGAATACATTTCGGCACAGATTAAAAAAGAAAAAACCAAAATTAGAATAGCGCTATAAGAATAGCCGTTTCCAAATAGGTAAAGTGAAAAAGCGAGCGTTATAATGACAATAAAAACTCTTGCAAAAAGAGCATTGTAAAATTTCCAGCTATTCATTAGTCGTTGTTTTTAATGTCGTATTTTTCAAGTCTCCGGTACAATGAGGCTCTGGATAAACCCAAATCTTCGGCGGTTTTAGTGATGTTTCCGTTATTTTTATAAAGGGATTTTTCGATAGCGTTTTTTTCCATTTCTAATAACGGATATTCCTCAGCGGTTTCAGTATATTCAAAGCTGAGTAGGTCTAAATCAGTTACCGAAATCGTATTGTCATCGGACATGATCAATGCCCTCTCAATCTTATTTTCTAATTCTCTAATATTTCCTTTCCAAGGGTAACGTTCCATATATTCGGCCACGTTTTTGTCAAAAATGACTTCGCTTTGATTGTATTTTTCACCTAACTGCTTTAGAAGGAAGTGCGCCATGGGCACAATGTCGTCTTTTCGTTCTCGCAAAGGAGGCAGATTGATTTCCATGGTATTAATACGATACAATAAGTCTTCTCGGAAAGTTTTGTTTTCTACTTCTTCCTTAATATCGCTGTTGGTTGCCGAGATGATTCTTACGTTTAAATTTCTGGGTTTGCTTTCGCCTAAGCGCGTGACTTTTCTTGTTTGTAAAACATGCAATAGTTTTGATTGCAAATGTAAGGGGATATTGCCTATTTCGTCTAAAAAAACAGTCCCATTGTCGGCTGTTTCAAATCGTCCTGGTGTATCGGTTTTGGCATCGGTAAAAGCACCTTTGGCATAGCCAAAAAGTTCACTTTCAAATAAGTTTTCGCTTAACGAACCCAAATCAATATGAACGAATGGTTTGTCTTTTCGATCAGAATGCTGATGAATATGTTCAGCAAACACAAATTTACCTGTTCCGTTTTCTCCTAAAATAAGGACGTTCGCATCTGTTTTTGCTACTTTTTCAGCAATGGAATACGCTTGTTTTATTTTTAGGGAACTACCAATAAAGTGTTTTTTAGGAGGGGTTTCCGAGTTCGATGTTCGACTCAGTTTTCGACTTTCCACAACGGCTTTATCTATAGTGGAGAGTAATTTCTCATTATCCCAAGGTTTTAAAATATAATCAAAAGCACCTATTTTCATGCCTTCTACTGCGGTTTCGATTTTGCCAAAAGCGGTCATTAATAGTACAATTACTTTTGGAGATAGGGTTTTTATTTCTTTGAGCCAATGAATGCCTTCGCGTCCATCTTCAAAACCAATGCGGTAATTCATGTCTAGCATAACAACATCAATTTGGTTTTCACCAAGGATAGTAATTATTTTTTTTGGGTCATTTGTTGTAAAAATTTCCTCAAAATGCTTCTTCAAGATCATTTTTGCCGAAAAAAGAATTTCTTCTTGGTCGTCAACAATAAGTATTTTGGCTTGTTTTTTTCGCATCATTGTTTGTTTTTGTTCACTTTTGAACAAGGGACTGTCCGTTTCCGAACACTTCATTTTTTTGATTTTTTGCAACCGTATTGAAAACCATCGTTTTAGAAATTATAAATTCCTTGGCATGCTTTTGTATGTTGATAACCAGTAAATTATTATAAAAAATGGACAAGGTTATTCCCCGTAAAAATAGAAAATTCAGGCACTTAACAATAGGATTTGTGAGTTTTTTAGTTGCAGGAGCAGTTGTTTATGCTTCGGTATCTAAAAAACGAAGTCTAAATGTAAAAGCAGAGGAACTATTGGTAAAAGAAGTAAGCCAAGAGTTTTTTGAAGATTTTATTGTTTTTCAGGCCAAAGTGGAGCCATTGAATTTGGTGTTGGTCAATATCGTCGAAGGCGGTTCAGTCAAAGAAATTTTTGTAGAAAATGGCGCAATGGTGGCACAAGGACAACCGCTAGCACGCATGTACAATCCTAACACAGAATTGAACTACCTGACTCAGGAAACCGCAATCATTGAGCAAATCAATAATTTGAATACCGGTAAACTAAATATTAGAAACCAAGAATTGAGTTTGACTAAAGATCTAGCTCTAATTGAACATGATTACAATGATGCTAAAAGAGTGTATGATATGAATTCAAAATTATTTGAAAAAGATATTATCTCCAGAAATGACTGGAGTTTAATAAAGGAAAGTCTGCGTTTTCAAGAAGAACGTAAAAGTAATATTCGTACGAGTATTCAAAAGGAGAAACAGACCAATCAGGTACAGATTTCGCAGATTAATCGTTCGATCCAAACGATGGAAATGAGTTTGGATATTCTAAGAAGTAATAAAAAAAACTTCCTGATTACGGCGCCAGTTTCAGGAAGATTAACTTCATTTGAACCTATTTTAGGAAAAACATTTCAAGCCGGAGAAAGTATTGGTAGAATTGATTCTCGTGAAGGCTACAAGTTGGGCGCGCAAGTGGATGAATTTTACTTAGAGAAAATCCGTGCGGGCTTGAAAGGCCAAATTGAATATAAGGGGAGAACAGTAAGTGTGTCTGTTGTAAAAGTGATTCCGGAGGTTAAAAGCGGTCGTTTTCAAGTGGAATTGTTTTTTGATTCTAAAGAAGATTTGGCACTGCAAGACGGATTAAGCTTTGGTGTAAAACTTATTTTATCTGAAAAGAACAAAATTTTAGTGATTCCAAAAGGAAGTTTCAATCAAGAAACCGCTGGAAAGTGGCTGTTTGTTATCAACGGAAACAAAGGGGTGAGACGTAAAATAAAATTAGGCAGAGAAAATCCACTTTATTATGAAGTTTTAGAAGGATTGAAACAGGGGGAGAAAGTAATAACGTCATCTTATGCCGACTATACAGAAGTAGCCGAACTGAATATACAATAAAAACCGAATGCAGATGTACTGTGTTCTTAAATCAAAAACATAAAAAATTATAAAAGGATGATAACAATTAAGAACCTAACCAAGATCTTCAGAACAGAAGAGTTAGAAACTTCGGCTTTAAGCGGCATCAATTTGCAAATCAATGAAGGGGATTTTCTTTCGATTATGGGTCCGTCGGGTTGCGGAAAATCAACATTGCTCAATATTGTTGGGCTATTGGATAGTGCTTCAGGCGGGAGTTATACCTTGTTGAACCAGGAAATGATTGGACTAAAAGAAAAAGGACGTTCGAGTGTTCGTAAGGAAAATATTGGATTTATTTTTCAAAATTTTAACCTTATCGACGAGCTTTCGGTTTATGATAATATCGAATTACCGTTAATTTACAATAGCGTAAAGGCTTCGGAAAGAAAATTAAAAGTACAAGCAATTGCCGAAAAGTTAAACATTGCGCATCGATTGAAACATTATCCCCAACAACTTTCTGGTGGGCAACAACAACGTGTGGCTGTGGCAAGAGCTTTGATAAACGATCCTAAAATCATTTTGGCCGATGAGCCTACTGGAAATTTGGACAGTAAAAATGGAAATGAAGTTATGGAATTAATAACTGATTTGCATGCTAAAGGTGCGACTATCTTGATGGTTACCCATTCTGATTATGATGCTTCGTTTTCTCAAAGAACCATTCTCATGAAGGATGGCTTTGTTTTCTCTGAAAAAATGAATCAAAGAAATGTAGATGTTTTTAAAATTTAACAATCATGATACTTATAATACTATTAATCATCGAATTCATTTTTGAATTGCTCTGCAGCGAACTTTTTTAATAAACTACGATTTCAATCATCACACGAGCCAAAGTGGCGAACTGGCGAAGCAATCAAAATCAACGAATTAAAAATTATGATATACAACTGGATAAAAATATTTATTTACCATCTCAAACAAAACAAATTGTTTTCATTTCTTAATGTTTTGGGATTGAGTATTGGTATTGCGGGGTTGATTTTCGCTTTGTTGTATTGGAATGACGAACAAAGTTATGACGTCTGGAATCCCGAAAAAGACAATGTGCATCAGGTTTTAGTAGAGTTAACAGGAATGCCAGTTTTTTCAGATTGTGCTTTATTCCTAAAGCCTATTTTAGATGAAGACGCAAATGTTGAAACTATCTTATATGCTGACAGTTGGTACCAAAAGGATAAAATTATTTATAATGGAAAGAAAGAATTTGTCAATAAAATCATCAACGTAGAAAGTAATTTCTTTTCTTTTTTTCCATTCAAAATTATTAGTGGGGATGCTGTTTCAGCAATAAAAGATGATTCGAGCATAGCTATTTCAGATGTTATTGCTAAACGAGTTTTTGGTGATGAAAACCCAATTGGGAAACAAATAACATGTTTGGATCAAATGTTTGTGGTACGCGCTGTGTATCATATTCCGGGGAATTCTTCAATTGCTCCAGATGTTGTAATGAATAAAATGAAAGAGTTTACAAGTGGGAATACGACAGCTCCTTTTGTCCTTAAATTACTTTTAAAAGTTAAAGATCCATCAAAAATTGAGAATACTCGAAACAGCTTGGAAAATTTATACAATACTGATTTTATTAAAAGAAATGCCAAGGAAGCAGGTTTTACTTTCGAAGAAATGGCTAAAAAAATTGGACATTTTGATGTAGTTATAGAGCCCCTTTCAAAAGCAAGATTACATTCTATTACAGATGGATATCCAGAGGGCAGAGGGAATTATCAGTTTTTGTTGATTATGGTCGGGTTGTCAGTTTTAATTCTCATTCTTTCGATTGTAAATTATATCAATTTGGCTACAGCTAATGCAGTTAAACGTGCTAAAGAAGTTGGTGTTCGTAAAGTTGTGGGTGCTTCAAAAAGTACTATTGTTATTCAATTTATTTTTGAAACTGCTCTAATAAGTTTGTTTTCGATTTTACTAGCATTGGTTATTGTTGAGTTGACTTTGCCGTATTACAATGATTTTTTAAATAAGAGTTTACAAATAATTGGCAGTCAATTCTATATGCAATTAATTCTGATTTTCAGTATTACAGTTTTGGTGGCAGGAATACTTCCAGCCGTTTATGTTGCTAATTTCGAAACTTTAAAAGTTCTGAAAGGTAATTTTGGAAGAAGTAAAAACGGAATCTGGTTGCGTAACGGAATGTTGATTTTCCAGTTTACAGTGGCTACTTTCTTTATTGTTGGTTCTTATATTGTGTATCAGCAAATCGATTATCTAACCAATAAAGATTTAGGTTTTAAAGGAGATCAAGTGATTGAAATTAATTTGAATTTTCCTAATTCGGATTATGAAGTGGAAAACGTAGGGCAAAATATCTACAATAAATACAGTACAATAAAACAAGAACTGGCTAAAATAAAAGGGGTAGAACAAGCTTCTACAGGATTGATTTCATTTGATGGTTCAGATGATTCATTAGGAGGTGTATTGTACAATGATGAACTTTTTAAAGCACGAACAATTGCAGTTGATTTTGGTATGTTCGAAATGATGAAAATAGAAGTAGTTAAAGGAAGGTCTCTTGATCAGAAACATGCTTCGGATACTATTGCTTCTGTGGTGATTAATGAAACAGCACAAAAGTTGATGAACATGAAAGAGCCTATAGGAAAAGAACTAATTATCAAACAAAGAAAATTAAAAATCATAGGAGTTGTTAAAGATTTTAATTTATTAAGTCCTGAAGTAGAGGTGTCAGGGATGTATTTCTATCATCTTAAAACGGTAGATATTGCTCAAAATATCAATAAGGTTTTCGTAAAACTAAAATCGGATAATATTGAAAATACAATTGCTGATATCGAAACATTATGGACTAAGGTTGATACTGGATATCCTTTTAAATATGATTTTGTAGATAAACAATACGCGAGAACCTATGAATCGTATGTAAAGCAAAAGAATCTATTTTCATTGTTAAATATAGTAGTAATTCTAATAGCACTTTTTGGATTATATGCTTTAGCTTCTTATTCGATACAAAGAAGAATGAAAGAAATTGCGATTAGGAAAGTATTAGGTGCAGAAACGAATATGCTACTCAAAGAACTATCTAAGCAATACATCCTTTTCTGTGTCATTGGGTTTTTGATAGCTTTATTTCCGGCGTACTATTTACTTAATAAATGGCTTGATAATTTTGCTTATCGAGTTGATGTTTCTATTTATCCTTTTTTAATTGGATTTGGAACTTTATTATTTTTAACTCTATCCGTTGTGCTTTACAGAGCCTATTTTGCTACAAAAACGGATATTTTGAAATATTTAAAATACGAATAATAGGTTTTGTAAAAACAGTATTAAACAGGTTAGAAAGGTTTTTAAAGCCGATTAATTTAAAACAAGATAAACGATGTTACACAACTGGATAAAAATATTTATATACCACCTCAAGCAAAATAAACTGTTTTCGTTTCTCAATGTTTTAGGATTGAGTATCGGTATTGCGGGGTTGATTTTTGCAACCTTGTACTGGAATAATGAGCACTCTTACGACGCTTGGAATCCTAACAATGAGAATGTTTATCAGGTCTTGAATCAAATGGGCCCGCAGAAAGAAATTTGGGCGTCTAACTCAACTCCTTTTGGCATTACATGCAAGGCGACTATTCCAGAAATAGAATCCATTTGTTTTTTCCATAATAGTTATGACGGGGGGCTTTTAAAATATCAGTCTAAAAAATTGATTATAAAAAAAGCAGTCATTTCTGACGAAGAGTTTTTTAATATTTTCCCTTTTCCTATTGTTAAAGGGGCGAAAACTGCTATTCTAAAAGAAAAAAATAGTGTGGCTATTTCTGAAGCAAGTGCAAAATTGCTGTTTAAAGAGGAGGATCCAATTGGCAAATCTGTCAATTTTGAGAATGAATTTTATACTGTAAAAGCAGTTTATAAAATCATAAAATCATCGGCGGTAGAACCTGATTATGTATTTAATGGACTAATCAAGGAAAGAGACCTCGAGCATTGGGGGAATTACAACTATGGATTGATGATCAAAGTTAAGAAAGAGGTTGCCATTGCAGATGTTGTTAAAAAAATGGAGAAGATTGTTTTAGAGAATAAAACTCAAAAAAACGCTAAAGAAAATGGGCAAACTGTTGCTCAGTTTATTAAGGAGAATGGGGAGTCTAAGATTATTTTAGATCAACTAAAAACGGCGCGATTGTATGGTACAAAAGCATCTATAGGAAGTAATTTTCCAGAAGGACAGGGTAATTTACAGTTGGTTTATATTATGATGGGTTTGTCTATCTTGATATTGGTTTTGTCCATTGTTAATTATATTAATTTGGCAACAGCTTCGGCTATTAAAAGAGCAAAAGAAGTAGGTATTAGAAAAGTTGTAGGGGCTAGTAAATCATTGATTAGTATGCAATTTATCTTTGAAACGGCTATTGTAGTTTGTTTTTCGGTTATTCTTGCATTAGCTATTGTAGAACTTGTATTGCCTTTTTATAATGATTTTTTGAATAAAGATTTAACTTTAAATGGGAGCGAGTTTTACTTACAAATTGTTTTAATTTTTGTTCTAGTAATTGTCTTAGCAGGGATATTTCCAGCAATTTATATATCGAAATTTGAAACTTTAAAGGTGCTGAAAGGAAATTTCTCTAGAAGTAAAAGCGGAATTTGGATGCGAAACTCCATGTTGGTTTTTCAATTTTCGATAGCTGCGTTTTTTATCGTTGGAGCTTTGGTAGTGTACAAACAGGTGAGTTATATGAGTGATAAAGACTTAGGTTTTAGTGGAGATCAGATTATTCAAATCAGGTTTAGATATGATGATTGGGAAACCAAATTAAAAAAGTATGAAACCAGTAAGCAAGAACTACTCAAGATGTCAGGTATCCAAGAAGTTTCGACATTCGAGGGGTCTTTTGGTGGTGATACCAATTCTACTTCTGGGTTTACCCACAATGGTGTTTTTGTTCAGGGTCATAATGTGAATATGGATTTTGGTTTTCTGGATATGATGAAAATTAAGATTGTAGAAGGAAGGGATTTATCGCCTGAATTTGCTTCAGACACGGTAAGCAATATGTTGATGAATGAAACTTGCGTACGAACGTTGAATCTAAAGAAGCCAATAAATACAATTATCACCTCGGGTTGGGCGAATGATAAAGGAAACTTGAAATTTAAAATAGTAGGTGTAGTTAAAGATTTTAACATTACTGGTTTAAAAAATAAGATTCCTCCCATGATTTTTGTAAATCTAAAAACCTTAGGATGGAGTAATTTTCAATTTGTGTATGTCAAGGTGAGTCCTGATAATTTAGAGGCAACACTTTCAGAATTAGAGACCTATTGGAACAAGAATATTAATCAAGATTATCCTTTTGAATACGAATTTGTAAATAAAACGTTTGCCAAAACCTATCTAGAACAACTAAAACAAAAAAACTTGTTTTTTATTCTTAATTTGATCGTGATCGTGATCGCTATTTTTGGATTATTTGCATTGGCGTCTTTTTCAATGGAAAGAAGACTAAAGGAAATCGCCATTCGTAAAACGCTTGGAGCTGAAACCAATACGTTACTGAAAGAGTTGTCAAAACAATATGTGTTCTTTTGTTTAGTAGGCTTTCTAATTGGTATATTTCCTGCCTATTTTCTATTGCAAAAGTGGCTTGAAGATTTTGCGTTTCGCATCAATATTCCTTTTTTTCCATTTGTTGTAGCGTTGGTGAGCTTACTGTTTTTGACTTTAGTAATTGTTTTAGCCAAAGCGTATCAAGTTACCAAAATGGATATTTTGAAATATTTAAAATACGAATAATGTTTTAAGAAAAGTTCTAATTAGACCCGACAGCGATTCAAAGCCAGTCGGGTTTTTATTTTGTCAAATTCTGCCTTATCGCCCCATCAATAAATCCAATCCAATTCCTTTATTTTAAGAACTTTTCATAGTATCTTTACAATCTGAAATCAGTTTAAATAAAGATAACGTTCTAACTGTAAATATCAATTGAAAATAGTACAATTATAATGAAATTAGATAGAAAAGAAATTCTTAAAGCTTTAGAAACAATTACTATAGCGGGAGAAGGAAAGAATATGGTGGAAAGCGGAGCGGTTGCAAACGTAGTCACTTTTGGAGATGAGGTTGTGGTTGATTTAGTATTACACACACCAGCGATGCACATCAAGAAACGTGCGGAAGAAGATATCAAAAAAACCATTCACGACTTAGTTTCGCCAGAAGCAAAAGTGAAAGTAAATACTAAAGTGGAAGCTGCTGTTGCTGAAAGTCCAAATCAGATTAAAGGAAAAGCTATTCCAGGAATAAAAAATATAATCGCTGTTGCCTCTGGTAAAGGGGGAGTAGGTAAATCTACAGTTACTGCAAATCTAGCGGTAACATTAGCAAAGATGGGATTCAGTGTTGGTATTTTAGATGCTGATATTTACGGGCCTTCTATGCCAATCATGTTTGATGTAGAAAATGAAAAACCGGTTTCTGTAGTTGTTGATGGTAAATCTAAAATGAAACCAGTAGAGAGCTACGAAGTAAAAATACTATCGATTGGTTTTTTCACTGCACCAAGTCAAGCTGTAATCTGGAGAGGACCAATGGCTTCCAAAGCGTTGAATCAAATGATTTTTGATGCAGATTGGGGTGAACTAGATTTCATGTTGATCGATTTACCTCCAGGAACTGGAGATATTCATCTTTCTATTGTTCAGGCTTTGCCAATAACGGGAGTGGTTGTAGTAAGTACACCGCAAGCGGTAGCTTTGGCTGATGCTAAGAAAGGAGTTTCTATGTTCATGTCAGAGGCTATTAATGTTCCTGTTTTAGGAATAATCGAAAACATGGCTTATTTTACACCTGAAGAATTACCTGATAACAAGTATTATCTTTTTGGAAAAGAAGGAGCTAAAAACTTAGCTGATGATTTGGGAGTTCCGTTCTTAGGCGGAATACCAATTGTACAATCGATACGTGAAGCTGGTGATTACGGTCGTCCAGCAGCAATGCAAACTGCATCTGCAGTAGAGCATGTTTTTGATGAAGTGACACGTAATGTTGTTCAGGAAACAGTAAAACGAAATGAAAATTTACCTGCTTCAGAGGCCGTTAAAATTACTACAATGGCAGGCTGTTCAGCAGTTAAAAAATAATATAAGATTAGATAGCTCGCTATTATAATCTTTAAATAAAATAAAATGACAACAGAAGAATTAACAATAGAAGTTCAAAAAGCACTAGAGGAAATTAGACCCTTTTTGAATTCAGATGGTGGAGATATTACTTTAGTGTCCATCGAAGAAGGCAAACATGTGAAAGTGAGACTTGAAGGCGCCTGTACAAGCTGCAGTGTGAACCAAATGACATTGAGAGCCGGAGTGGAAACGACTATTAAAAAGTTTGCTCCCCAAATAGAAACTGTTGTGAACATCCTATAAAATATGCTGGCCGTATCCCTGCTTGTAAAAGCGGGGACGTGCTGTTTGTTGTAATCTTTCAAATAAATTAGGGAGATTTATTCTTTTATCAAACACAAAACGGTATTAACTAAACGTAAAAAACTTATAACTATAATTTAATTATGGATGTATTAATAAAAATTAAGGATAGAGAAGGAGTAGTGCATGAATTGCAGGCTCCCACAGATATGGCAATGAACATCATGGAACTTTGTAAGGCGTATGAGCTCCCTGTGGAAGGTACATGTGGAGGAATGGCAATGTGCGCTTCTTGTCAATGTTATGTGCTTAATGATGTCGTGTTACCTGAAATGGGAGAGGATGAAGAAGCGATGCTCTCAGAGGCATTTTATGTTAAGCCTAATAGTCGTTTAGGTTGTCAAATTCCTATTACTGAAAGTTTAGAAGGTTTAGAATTAGAGTTAGCTCCAGAAAATTAAAAAAAAAAAGCGTCACATTTAAATGTGACGCTTTTTTTAGTTATTGAGAGAACTCGCGGCCTTAGGTGCGATTCGTTCCACAAACAAACGATAGGCTTCTTCAGAAGCGTGCAAGCCGTCCTGCGCTACTAAGCCCTTATTCGTAAGTCCTTTTCGAGTTATGTCGGTGATATTTATAAATCGTATGCTATTTTCGTCGCAATATTTTTTTGCGAAAGCATTATAGTTATCGATTTCAGATGAAATGGAAGATGAATTCCCTGAACCTTGACCAAACGGCGTATATGTATAATCGGGAATAGACACCACGATGAGGTTTGCTTTTGTTCCTTTTGCGAGAGCAATGCTTTTATTTACTAGCTCAGGAAATTCTTTTTCATACAGAGAAAAGGACTTGTGCTGATATTGATTATTTACCCCAATTAATAAGGTGACTAAATCATAATCGGGAACTAAATTCTGACTATTAATCGCTAAAACTAAATTAGTGGTTGTCCATCCAGTTTGTGCAATTATTTTTAGAACGAAACTGTTATTTGAGTTTGTGTTCTGTAAACTTTGTTTTAACTGTGCTGGAAACCTACAGCTTTCGCAAACACTTTGTCCGATGGTATAACTATCACCAAGAGCCAAATAGTGTATTGGGTTGTCTCGGGTTTTTACAATTGGGATTTGCTCTACGGTTGTCTCAGTGGAGTTTGGTTGGACTATGGGTGTTATTCTGCTTTCGGTAACCGGGCTTTCGGTGCTGCAGCTTACAACAAACAGTACTAAAAAAGCAATTATTGTGATTTTGATATGGTTTTTCATAACGTACATTATTAGTAGTCAATTGTAATAGTATGTACGAAAATCTTGTGTCATTGGATTTAGAAGGATTATACCATCTCTACGTTCATCGTAATGGTTTCTTCGATAGCATCCCAAAGACCAATTCTTTTTTCTAAGGCCAATACCGAGATTTCTTCGACCTCTGTCCATTTTTGAGCATCTTCGCCACATAATTCTGTAATCATCTGCATCGCCATAGGGCCATGTTCATCTGCATCTAATTCAATATGTCTTTCGAAATAATAAATTAATTTACTTAAATCAGTATCGGGAAAATTAGTTTGAAAATTTTTAAGAATTTCCGTAAACATGCTCGGGATTAGATCTTCTCTGCCAAAGGTAAAAGCGGCTGCAATTTCATGTGGTTTTCCTTGTTCTATAACACTAAAAGTGAAATCTAGAAACGCTTTTATGTTGGGATGTAAATTGCTGGTTTTTATCGCTACAAAGATATTTTGCAACGAGTTAATCTCTTCAAGGAAGCTTTCGATTTCAAGCGTGCTTGCGCCACAATCATGCATGGCTTCGATGTACATTTCATAATGGCTTTGTCGGCGGCCATCAAGAGTCAAATCAGATTCTTCTGCTAGTACGATTTCGTTGATTAAATACCTTGTTTCTGGATTTTTAGTTGCAAACCAAGGAGTCGTTGTGCAGGTTAATTTAGATTGCAGTGCTTTTAGTAAAGACATGAAGTCCCATACGGCAAAGACATGGTTTTCTAAGAAAGACTTCAAATCGTCTATTGTTTTTACTTTTGCATACAAGGAATGCTGTAGCAGCACCTTTTTTTGTGGTTCAATTGTGCTGTTGATATCTTGAATAGTCATAGGTACGATTTTGCTGTAAAGATAAAAAAGCTTCTTGTCTCCAAGAAGCTTTTTTATCAATTTTATTGATACTTTAATAGTTGTTTAATACTATTTAAAAGCAGGAATTCCGGTAATATCCATACCCGTAATTAATAGGTGAATATCATGTGTTCCTTCATACGTGATTACTGACTCTAAGTTCATCATATGACGCATAATTGAATAGTCACCTATTATTCCCATTGCTCCTAATATTTGTCTTGCCTCACGTGCAATGTTAATTGCCATGTCGACATTGTTTCTTTTGGCCATAGAAATTTGAGCGGTTGTCGCTCTTCCTTCATTCTTCAAAACACCCAATCTCCATGTTAGTAATTGTGCTTTTGTGATTTCTGTAATCATTTCGGCTAATTTCTTTTGCTGTAATTGAGTACCGGCGATTGGTTTGTCAAATTGAATTCGTTCCTTAGCGTAGCGGAGTGCAGTATCATAACAGTCCATAGCGGCACCAATAGCGCCCCAAGCAATACCGTAACGTGCTGAATCTAAACATCCAAGTGGTGCTCCTAAGCCAGATTTGTTAGGTAGTAAATTTTCTTTTGGCACTTTGACATTATCAAAGATTAATTCTCCTGTTGATGATGCGCGAAGCGACCATTTATGATGTGTTTCTGGAGTAGTAAAACCTTCCATGCCACGTTCTACTATTAGTCCGTGTATTCTTCCTTCTTCATTTTTTGCCCAAACAACAGCGATATCTGCAAAAGGGGCATTTGAAATCCACATTTTAGCACCGTTCAATAAATAATGGTCTCCCATATCTTTAAAGTTGGTAATCATGCTACCTGGATCTGAACCATAATTAGGTTCGGTCAAGCCAAAGCAACCCATAAATTCTCCAGTAGCTAATTTGGGTAAATACTTCATACGCTGCTCTTCGTTACCATATTTCCAAATAGGGTACATAACCAAAGAAGACTGAACCGATGAAGTAGAACGTACTCCGGAATCTCCACGTTCAATTTCTTGCATGATTAATCCGTAAGAGATTTGGTCTAGACCAGCACCACCATATTCTTCAGGAATGTATGGGCCAAAACCACCAATTTCGCCTAAACCCTTGATAATTTGTTTTGGGAATTCAGCACGTTGTGCATAATCTTCAATGATGGGAGAAACTTCTTTTTTTACCCATGCACGAGCAGAGTCACGTACTAATTTGTGTTCTTCTGTCAATAAATCGTCGAGGTTGTAATAATCAGGAGATTGAAATAAATCTGGTTTCATATTGAGCTTTTTTTATAATAGTATTGCAGTAGCAAAGGAATCGTATTCAGTCTGGAGAATAAAATTAAGGCTAATTGCTTGATTGTTTGTTTTTACCTGACAAATTTACATAAAGAAATATAACAAAACCAAAGTCAAATGTTATATTTTTTGATTTTTGTAAAAATAATGACTGTAATGTTCCCTTTTATTTATGAAATCTACAGTTTGAAGTTCAGGTAAATAAGAGTGTTGGATTATTATAAGGAGGAATAAATAACGACCTACAGAATAGTATTCGGGTATAATTAATTTACATTTTCAAATAAAACTCCTTAGTCAATTCAATATATTCGGGAGTGTAAATATGTAATATAGTTCTCATGAAAATTTCAGTTTTAGTTCGTTAATTGTGCTAAAAAATAATACCTTCACTTTTGATAACTAGTCTCTTTACTCTTAATAAATAACAGCATACTATGAAATCATTTTTATTTAAACTTGTTTGCATTGCATTTTTAATATTCATTGTCTCCTCATGTAATGGTTATATCACATATTACAATAAAGCAAACACCATTGATAGAAAATTTAAGGCTAATCATGACACAATTGCTTTTATAAAAAGGTATGATAAGCTATTTAAAAAATATAACCCACCTCAGAGTAATTTTGCCTTTAGTAAATATGAAACCTACATTGCTTATGCTGATAAGTACGGCAAAAACTTTGGAGGAGAGGAAAGTTTGTATAAGCTACTCGATTTAGTAGCTCCTTATAGCGATCATTATAAGACATTGTTTCCTATTTGTGCAAAGTACGGTATAGACAGTTTAAGTGTTGAACGAAAAATAACGAGTAGTAAAAACAATTTGAATAAACGACTAATCGATTCTTTTTCTGTTGCTTTTGTTCGCGACCAACAACTAGGGCGTTTAGATTCATTAAACAATGTTAAAAATGATCGAATAAATGCCAAACTTCTTAAATGGACGATCGAAAATTATGGTTATCCCTCGCCACAAAAAATAGGGCTATGGGGAAACGATGGTGTGTTTATGCCAATGCTGACATTTATGAGTCATATAGGTGGTAATGTTCCAGAATATTATCCTTATTTTAAAGATGTATTATTGAAGTATGTAAAATCTGGAGAATGTTCGCCAAATGAATACGGAACAATGATAGATCGACATGAATATGTAAATAAACGGGAAATCATCTACGGTGAATATTTGTTTAATTTTTCAGATCTTAAAAAAGTAAACCGTAAAAGGAGAAGTATTGGTTTGAAAAGGACGCGCAATGCAGTGGAATGAAAGAAGATGAATAATTAAAGTTTTAAAAAAATGATATTAATTTTTCAATGAATCAAGAATTTATAAAGAAGGAAGTTGCAAGTTGGTCAATTAGGTCTCTTAGTTGTAATTCAGTTTCAAATCAAACAGATGAATGATTGTGTAATATAGTGCCTTTGTATTGGGTGCTACATTTTCAAATAAAAATCTTTTGTCAAAGCAGTGTATTCCGGAGTGTAATTGTGTCGGCTTATTTCTATAGTTAATTCGTCAACAAGAAAATTACCAATTTCATTTCGGCTAAAAGCCAATAAACTACGTTTGATTTCGCTTGTAGGAGTGCCTTTCACACGGGTGATTTTTACAGGATATAATTCTGCTTCCACAGCTAAAGCTATAAAATTTTCTTCTTCCTTAAAGGGGATAATAGTCGAAAAAATTCCATCTTCTGACAAGAACATTGCGGCAGCTTCGATTAAATCTTCAAAGGGCATTGCATCTTGAAATCGTGCTAAATCACGTTGTTCATTATTAGTTTTGTAATCTTCAGAATAAAAAGGAGGGTTGGAGACAATCAAATCGTACTCGTCCTCTGATTCTTCAATAAATTCATCAAGCCCAGCATGAAAACAAAATAAACGATCACTCCAAGGAGAGTTTTCGAAATTGTCAACGGCTTGCTCATACGCCTCTTCGTCGATTTCCAATGCATCAATCTGTTCTGCTGTACTTCTTTGGGCAAGCATTAAAGCAATTACACCTGTTCCTGCGCCAATGTCAAGTATGCTAAAGGGTTCATTTTCAATTGGAGTCCAAGCACCTAATAACACACCGTCAGTTCCAATTTTCATGGCGCAACGGTCTTGTTGAATAATAAATTGTTTGAATTGAAACAAAATGATTTTAGATTGAGGATTAACATCCCGATAAACATTGGGAGGTAATATAGGAATATTATGTTGTAAAAATGTCTACTAAATACGGATCACTGATTGCTTTTTTAATGGTACATCTCGATTAAGCCTTCTGGCAAATCCATGATTACTTTTTTGTTTTCACGGTCGATTTTGACAAGGAAATGATCAATCATTGGAATAAGTATTTCTACTTCACCGTTAAGCACTTCAAAAAGAGGTTGGGCAGTTGAGTCATTTATGGATTCGATTTTTCCAACAATGCCAAGGCGTTTGTCTTCAACTTCAAAACCAATAACTTCGTGATAGTAGAATTTGTTACCACTAAGTTTTGGCAACATTTTTAAAGGAAGATAAATATCGTTACCCATAATGGCATCGGCATCTTCTTCGGTATTCATGTCTTCAAAACGAATTCTGAGAAAATCGTTTTTATGCAAAGAGCTATTTTCAATAAAAAAAGGAACCAAGTGTTTGTTGCATTCAACAAACACTGATTCCAAGTTTTCGTATAACTCTGGTTCATCCGTGTCTAAATAGGCAAGGACTTCCCCTTTAAAACTAAATTTTTTGGCGATTTTACCTAAGTAGAAACAATCTTCTTTGCGCATCTTCGCTTATAAATTTATGCTTGAGTTTCTTCGTTGTTTTCTTCTGCAGCAGGAGTTTCTTCAGTTGAAGCTTCAACTTCAGCAACTTCTTCAGCAGGAGCAGCAGCTGCAATAGCATCCGCCTCCGCTTTAGCTGCAGCAGCTAAACGTTTTGCGTTTACATCTTGTTCTGCTTTGAAAGCTTTAGCTTTAACATCAGCTTGCGCTTTAGTTAAACCGTCTTTCTTAGCGTCAACTGTTCCAGTTTTAGCTTCTAACCAAGTAGCTAATTTTGCATCAGCTTGTTCTTGAGTTAAGGCACCTTTACGAATACCACCGTCAAGGTGATGTTTCAATAAAGCTCCTTTGTAAGAAAGAATTGCTTTAGCAGTTTCTGTTGGTTGAGCACCATTGTGCAACCATCTAACTGCACTATCAAGGTTTAAGTCGATAGTTGCTGGGTTTGTATTTGGATTGTAAGTACCGATTTTCTCTAAGTATTTACCATCTCTTTTTGAGCGAGCATCTGCTGCTACAACCCAGTAAAAAGGTTTTCCTTTTTTACCGTGTCTTTGTAATCTAATTTTTACTGACATAATCTAAATGATTAAATTTTGAGGTACTCGACCTCTATTAATTAAGGCTGCAAAGATATACTATTTATTTTAATATGCCAATAGCTTGTTATTATTATGAATTAGAATGAGTTAAGCTATTTCTAGCCACATTTTATTATAATAATTGACTGTATTTATCCGTCAATTGTATACTTTTGTTTGTTTAAAGATCTAATTTATGAAAAAAGCGTTTCTTTTTATTATTGTGCTTTTTACCTTAATCTCTTGTGAGGAAGATATCAGTTTTAATAACCCGTCATTTCAGGGAGTAAAAGATAATGTCTTTTGGAGAGCTATCGCATCTACAGCTTCTTTAGGTGTTAATGGGGACCTTATAATTAAGGGCTATTCTGGGAATGAAGTAATCACCTTGAAAACTACTTCAACTGTAAAAGGAACCTATTCTTTAGGAACCGGCGATTCTAATACTGCAGTCTATGAGTTAACGGATGCAAGTGGTACGCTAACTTTTACCACTGGTTTAGGCGAAGGTGATGGTCAAATCGTAGTAACGGATTATGATATTGAAAATAATACAATATCAGGTACTTTTAAATTTAATGCGGAAAATAGTTACAATAATCCTTTGGCTGGAGCTATTTTAAATTTCCAACAAGGAGTTTTTTATAAGGTGCCTATAATTGCACAAGCATCAGTAAATTAAGGAAGAGGGAGGTTATTACATTGCTTTATGATGTGGTTTTCTGTTTTTCTATGCGTTTTTGAAATAAAATAAAAGTAGAAATAAGCTAATTTATAGTGGGTTATAAAATAAAACGAGTATATTTGTTTCATATTATAAATAAGTACATATGAATATTTTTGTTGGAAGCCTTCCATTCAGTATTGAGGAAGCAGATTTAAGAGAGTCTTTCGAGGCTTATGGTGCAGTTGATTCTGTAAAAATTATTACTGATAAATTTACTGGAAGAAGTAAAGGATTCGGTTTTGTTGAAATGACAAATGATGATGAAGCTCAAAAAGCGATTGATGAATTGAACGGTGCAACTGTTCAAGGACGTGCAATTGTAGTTAACAAATCTGAGCCAAAACCAGAAGGAGAAAGAAGAAGTTTTAACAATAACAGTCGTGGTGGAGATTCACGCGGTGGTTATGGTGGTGGAAACAGCCGTGGTGGAGAAAACCGTGGTGGTGGAAACAGAGGAGGATATTAATATTTTTTTCTACAACTATATAAAAAGGTGTCAATGCAAATTGACACCTTTTTTATTTTTAATTCAATTTTGGTTTATACATTTATTTTGAAATGAATCGTTAAAGCAAATCATAGATAAAATGTTTTTGTAACTATTGTGAAATTGTTCAAGAAAGTCAGTTAACTATGAAAACTAAAAGAAGCCGCCTCAAAATTTATTTTGAGGCGGCTTCTTTTAGTTTTTAATTCTTTTCTAATCGAATAACATTTGCTCTTTATATTGAGTAAACGTTGCTATTGTATGATTATAACTTGCTGATTTTAGAACATAATTGTCTGTATTGTATTTATTCTTTTTGTAAAGTTTTAATATCTTCGATTAATAATTTTACACTGTTGACATCTAAACTATTATAAATCCCTCTGATGTGTTTGTTTTTATCAATTAAAACAAAATTTTCGGTATGTAAAAAATCATCCTCAGATTTTTTCTTTCCTAAATCTTCTTCAACATAATACGATTTACGTCCTAAAGCATATATTTCTTTTCGTTTCCCAGTAACTAAATGCCATTTTGATGAAACTACCCCGTGTTCAATTGCATATTTTTTTAGAACAGACACGGAATCAGTTTCGGGTGTAACTGAATGTGACAGTAGCAGTACTCCATCGTCATTTAAAAATTCTTTTTGTAGTACAGTCATGCTAGCCGCCATTTTTGGGCAAATTCCAGGACAAGTGGTGAAAAAGAAATTGGCAACATATATTTTATTAGCAAAAGTAGCATTAGTGATAGGATTGCCCTCTTGATCAATCAACGAAAAATTAGCGATAGAATGAAAATTTTTTAATGAATCACTCTTTTTTGATAGCCACTTAGGTGTAAATGTTGGATCGTCATAAAAAGGCAAAGTGTCTACTCTGCTTACAACTTTTTCTTCTGTTGTATTTTTACATCCAATTAAAAGGAGTAGGCTAACAAGTAGGTAAAAACTATTTTTCATATTGTACTTCTTCTTTTTTCAATTCATAACATAATATCGCTTTCTTAAGACCAAAAGTGCGACCGTTTTTCATTTCGCAGTTAACATAAACTTTTCCGTTCTCAAGCCAAGCTTGTTGTATTCCTTCTTCAACACCGTTTTTTAAGGTAGTTAATTTAGACATTTTGCCGTTGGGGTGCCATTCTTTTTGAACTCCATTGCCAACTCCATTGATATAAAATGATTCAGAGGCTAGTTTACCGTCTTCCCACCATGATTTTCCTTCACCTTCTAGTTTATTATTTTTATAAAAAGATTCTTTTTGAAGCTTTCCGTTACTATACCACTTTTGACTTAAACCATTTTTCTTTCCTTCAAAAAAGAGAATTAATTCTTTTTTCTTTTTATCAATAGCTGGATTCAAGTTACTAATGCAACTTTTTGGTTAAACATATAATTTGGTGTTTCAAAATTAAATCTTTTTCTCGGA
>NZ_JASMRI010000018.1:0-98417 GCF_041431375.1 Flavobacterium sp. Arc3
TAGGGTGGTCAGTTTACTCCGGAACTGGTGGTCAATTTGCACTGGAATTGGGTGGTCAATTTGACCGGTTTTTCCAGAAAGCATCAAAATACATCATGCAAAGCAAAAAAAATCAGGCTATTATTTTTTAGTTATAAAATATAAAAATTACTCTGAGGAATCAACATTTACGACAGATTGGAAAGCTTTAACTTGGAATTGGAATTCTTATTATCGAGAAAAAGCATTAAATGAAGAACAACTTACAGAAGATATTGAGTTGCTTAAAGCTGATTATGAGCGTAGGGGGATACCCTTTAGTGAAGAAGACTTAATTGGTTTTGAAGGCAATACAACAATTTCGGGTTTGATTACAGATAGTATCGAATTAAATCCTAATGAATTAGTTTTATTTGATTAAAACCATCTTAATCACCCTCATCAACATGTATTTGAGATGGATGTGTCGTCAGGATAACAAAGGGGTTGATTTGGGAATATGGAAAAGCATTCCCACTGCAGTTTTGTCTTGCCCTTTAGACGTGCATTCTGGTAATGTAGCTCGAAAATTGGGATTACTTACCCGAAAACAAAATGATGGTAAGGCAGTAGCTGAATTAGACGCTAAACTTAGGATACTCGACCCTAATGACCCTGTTAAATATGACTTTGCACTTTTTGGATTAGGCGTTTTTGAAGGCTTTTAATTTTTTAATTTAAGGAGCGATTACTATTCAGTAGAAATTACTTGTTTAACAGTGATATACTTACTTAAACATCTTTTAACCGCATTTCATCGGCATATTTCGTGCTTTATCGTTTAATTAAAATAATTATACTACATTAGACTGAAACAAGTATTTAAATGTTGTCGTCTTTTTCACAATAGAATATTTTGATTAAATAGTTTAATAAAGCCACGTGAATCATTATTTAAAATAATATAAACGTAGAGAGAAATTATTATCTATAAAGTAGTAGAGTAGTTACTAAAATTTGAGCTAAAGTTATTATACAAAATTAACATGAAAAAAATTTTACTAGCCTAAGATAATTCAATGCTATCCTTATTACTTAAGTTCAGGTTAGAGAAAGAAGGGTACAAACTTTTGATAGCAGAAAATGGAAAAGAAACTATAGCCCTAATTGATGAACACAATCCTGAATTAATTCTAACAGATATTATGATGCCATATATCAGTGGGTTAGAAGTAATCACTCATGTACGTAATAAATTGAATGATAACACCCCTATCATAATTTTCGCCTCATCGGGTCAGGAAGAAGTAGTACTTAAAGCCTTCAATCTAGGAGCTACTGACTTTATGAGTAAACCTTTTAGCCCTAATGAATTAATGAATAGAGTAAATCGAATATTACGTTAAACAATATGGCAACTTATTCATGCGAATAAGATTACTCATAAAAAAACTAAAATTTTAAAAAATAGTAAAGTTTTAGAAAAGTCACAAAAACACTTTCTGCCTTAAAACACATAAAAAATAGTTAATTAATTGCGCTTTTTTTATTTGTATCTAAATATTTTACTCTTATCTTAGATTAGCCCAAAAGTCTACAAACCTGATCCTTACCTATTCAATTTAAAAATTAATTAGATATAAGTATGAGTAATATGTTTAGAAATGTCAGTCCCATTTATACCGTTTACTTTTCAAAATCAAATAAAAGTATTAGCTCTAGTAATGCTGAAAACGAATTATTCTCATTCAATAGTTACTTCCTTACGAATGAGTTTGTGTTTGATATAATGCAATATATCCTTGTTCCTTTGCTACTAGCAGTTATCATTACTATGGTCATATTATTAATTGCAAATCGCTTTTACTTCGAAAATAAAATACAACAAAAGAAAGACATAAGTAATAAAACTAATAATTTTCTTACTCAAATTATATTTTCAAATTATGATGCTAAAAGTATCAAGGAAAAAATAAAACTATTTGAAAAAGAAGTTCCTTTTAAAAAAAACTGGTGTAAAGGTTTAATTCTAAATACAATCCTATCATTTAAACGAAATGTTACTGAAGTGAATCCGCATCAAATGTTAATGATTTATAGATATTTTGGATTTCAGGAGTACAGCCGTAAATTGATTAAAAGCAGCAATTGGAAAAATAAATTATTAGCAATTTACCACTACCAGATATTAGACTATAAAATTAAAACCGGATACATAAGACCTTATGTACATGAGAAAAATAAATTTCTAAAGTCGAATGCATTAATTGCCATAATATCCCTTTCTGATCAAAAACTTGATTTTTTAAGCAATTATGAAAGTAAAATATCAAATGCTGATCAAATCAAAATACTCGATATCATTTATCAAAAAAAAACGGTACTACCCGAAAAAATCAATGAATGGCTCTATAATAAAAATAGTTCGGTAGTAGTATTAGCAATCAAGTTAATGATTCGATATAGTAAAACCTTAACCAACTCAGAAATAACGTACCTTTTTACAAGTGTTGACAATGAGATAAGAAAAGAAACTTTTGAACTTATCCGACATTTATATATCGTTGACGCAAACACTATCGTAATGAATCAATATAATCAAGAAACCGAGAAGTCTAATAAAATTACTGCTCTGAAGACAATGGCTGTTATAGGCGACGCTAACACTAAGGATTTTGCACTCAGCCTTATTTCTAAAGAAAAAGATTTAGAAATAAAATTTGAAATCATAAATTGTATTAATAAAATTGACTCGACTTTTTTTAAGACTTTTAAAATAGACGATCCTTTAGAAAACAACATCATAAATAGAATTCTTTTACATGTTAATAACCCATATCTTAATTAAATCCTATGGAGAATATTATTAAAACCTACGAAAATTTTCTCATATATTATTCAATTAGTTATATTTTAATTTACCTCTTTCTGGCTATTCTATCTTGGATCGCAATCAGAACTTATTTTCAATCTAAATATTTCTTGCTTAAGGAAGTATTGATTAAATCTAATCACACCGTTGGAGTTTCTATTGTGGCTCCGGCATTCAACGAAGCGGTTACTATTGTTTACAATGTTAAATCACTTCTTTCACAAGAGTACCCAAAATTTGAAGTAGTTATTATCAATGATGGAAGTACAGATGATACTCTTGCAATATTAATCGAAGAATTTAGCTTAGTTAAGGTGGACTTTTTTTACCAAGAAAAAATACCAACACAAACATTAAGAGGACATTACAAATCCACGAATCCCGTATACTCTAAACTTTTAATTGTAGACAAAGTAAATGGAAAGAGTAAAGCTGACGGATCAAATGCAGGTATCAACTCTGCTAAATATCCTCTTTTTATCTGTACTGATGTCGATTGTATTCTAAGAAAAGACACAATTTCAATGTTAGTAAAACCCTTTATTGAAAACACCGAAAAAGTAATCGCAACTGGAGCAGCAATACGAATTTCGAATTCATGCGAATTTAAAGACGGCATGCTCTATAAATCACATTTTCCTACTAACTTTTTTGCACGTTTTCAGGAACTGGAATACACACGCTCTTACTTATTTGGCAGAATGGCCTGGAGTAAAATAAACGGATTGTTATTAGTTTCCGGAGGACTGGGAATGTTCGATAAAGAAACAGTTATTCAGGCAGGTGGATACTGGCATCAATCACTTGGTGAAGATATGGAACTCATCACTCGAATGAGAAAATTAATGCATCTAAAAAAGGAGAAGTTCTTAATAATTTACATTCCAGAATCTCTTTGTTGGACTGAAGTTCCTGCAAGTATGAGAATATTTATAAGGCAAAGAATTCGCTGGGCAAGAGGGTTAATTCAAACACTTTATTTACATAGAGAGGTGCTTTTTAATCCAAAATATGGCAAAACAGGTTTACTTATTTTTCCCTATTATCTGTTTTACGAACTTGCAGTTCCGGTCTTAGAAACTTTAGGATTAATAGCACTACTAGTAAACATCATGTTCTTTGATATTAACTATCATTATTTATCAATTGGTAGTGCTTTTGTCTATTTATTTTATATAAGCATAACTCTAATTTCAGTTTTTTTAGATCAATTGATTTATAAACATTACACAGGTATGAAAGAAATAATTATACTAATTCTAATGGTTTTTATCGAGCCTATAATTTTTCACCCACTGAACGTTTTTGCTTCGATACAAGGATATTGGCACTTTTTACGCCAAAAAGAACGAAAATGGGGAATAATGATACGTAAAGGATTTACAACACCACAAAACCAAACATTATGAAAAAAAGTATCGTTTTAAATATCGTTAGTTCTTTCATTTTTATTTTTATTTTTTCAAGTCAAAAAACCACCGCTCAAAAAATTGATACAGACAGCCTTTTGTCTGTAATTATCAAGGACATGAAGGATGGCAAAAATTATGAAAAAAATATCGAGAGAGCATTGATTGCTAAAAAAATTGCTCCTGATTACCTTGATTATTATTTGTTATTAGGGAGAAACCATGATCTATTGAATAACAAAGACAGTGCTAGATATTACTATAATTATTATATAAAAA
This sequence comes from Flavobacterium sp. Arc3, assembly GCF_041431375.1. Classification (NCBI taxonomy): domain Bacteria; kingdom Pseudomonadati; phylum Bacteroidota; class Flavobacteriia; order Flavobacteriales; family Flavobacteriaceae; genus Flavobacterium; species Flavobacterium sp. Arc3. The sequence continues at coordinate 4,519 of NZ_JASMRI010000018.1, forward strand.
GAACAACTTATAATGAAGTTGCTTTCAATTATCTAATCAACATTGAATTAGATAAAAAAAACTATCTCGAAGCTGAAAAAATAATAGATCAAGCCATTGAGTTACACCCTGAAGATAGAAGTTTTGAAAAAAAGAAAATAGTGGTTTATCAGTTGCAAAAAGATACTAAAAAAGAATATAATTATCTAAAAACTTTGCAAGCTAAATTTCCCAAAGATGATGAAATCAAACAAACTCTATTTCTGGTAGAATCTAAAATAAACTCAGATAGAGTGGGCGTGAATTATAGTTATACTTCATTTGACAGAACTGCTTACGGCCCTTGGCACTTGGGAAGTATACAATATATTAGGGAACGTAGTTGGGGTTCTTTAATTGGCCGTGTTAACTATGTAAATCGATTATCATCTGGAAAAAGTGTTTCTGACGGAACACAATTTGAAGCAGAATCCTATTTTTTCACAGGAAAAACTAACTATTCCTATTTGGGAGTAGCCTATAGTCAAGATCCCGTTTTCCCTAAGTTAAAATTAGCTTACTCTTTTTACCAAAGTTTCAAAAAAGGATGGGAAGCTGATTTAGGTGTTCGATACATCAAACCCGAAAACACAGAAATTAAAACAATTGTTTTAGGAGTTGGAAAATACATTGGCTCTTATTGGATAAATTTTAGATCCTATATTCAAAATAGCAACAATGAATATAATCCGTCATTCACGTTAACGACAAGATATTATTTTGAAACTAAATATGACTATGTTTCGCTAATTGCAGGATATGGAACTTCACCAGACGAGAGAATCACTATTGGTCAATTAGAACAAAGAGTAAACCTTACTTCTTATAGAATCGGGGCTGGATATTTCAAATCATTCAACAACAAGTATCTGACAGGTATTCAAACAACCCTTAATAATCAAGAATACGTACCAAACAAAAAGCAAAATGAATTTGAAATTTCGTTACTATTCCAATACAAATTCTAATACGTTTGATAATAAATCATATCTATTTAGGATACTATTTTTTTTAATTTTCTTTAGCTGCAAAATGATGGCGCAATCTGATATTGTTATAACGAACAAACTAACTGAAACAAACACAATTAATATTGCCTCTGAGAGTGCAAGACCAGCTGCAATACTATTGAAGTCTTACTTAGATAAATCTTTTTCTAATGCCTTTGCGATTCAGACTAATAATAAAAAGAGCGAAGAAAGTTCAAAAATACTCCTCAAAATAGCAAAGGAAAAAAAATCAACTGACGACACTACCTTTATAATTAAAAGCAATTCATCCAGCATTTCCTTAATAGCTCCAAATGAAAAGTTATTACGTTACGCTGTTTATACCTTGTTAGAAACTTGGGGATTCAGGAAGTTTACAGCTAAAGACACATACATCCCTAAGATAGATTTAGTTAAATTCCCAAAAAACACGGAACAACATCATAAACCCTCATTCGAATATCGTGTATTACTATATCCGGATGCCTACGACGAAGACTTTAGAGATTGGCATAAGCTGGATTGGTACTTAAATGACTTTAGTGTTTGGGGGCATTCGTTTGATAAACTTTTACCACCGGCAACCTATTTCAAAACTAATCCAAAGTTTTTTGCTTTATATGAAGGCAACCGTAAAAGCGAATCACTCTGCATGACTAATGATACAGTTGTGAGTCTTGTCATTAAAAAAATGCAAGAGGTTATTGCTAAAAACCCCCATGCTACATTTTATTCTGTAAGTCAAAATGACGACGCTGTATACTGTGAATGTGAGGAATGCAGCTACCTAAACAATAAATATGGAGGCCCTCAAGGTTCCCTTTATTATTTTTTAAATAAAATTGCTAAACACTTCCCTAATACTAAAATAACTACCCTAGCCTATCTTCACACTTATAAGCCACCCGTAAATTTAAAATTAGAACCTAATATTTATACCTTGTTTTGCCCTATCGAGTTAAATCGGGGAAAATCTATTGTAAACGATAATTCTAGTACTTCTTTTAGAAAAACATTGCAAGATTGGGCTAAAACTACCTCGCATTTATATTTATGGGATTATACAGTACAATTTTCTAACTACCTATCGCCATTTCCTAACATCCAAACCTTTTCTGATAATTATAAATTTTTTAAAAATAATAATGTAACAGGGATATTTGCGCAAGGATATGCAGATGTGCCAGGAGATTTTTCAGAATTAAGGCAATATCTTTTAGCCAAATTATTATGGGATACAACTATCGATATTCAGGCAACAACAAATGATTTCTTGAGAGGCTTTTATGGTAAAGCGGCCCCATATATCAAAAAATATTTAGATCTTCTATCTGAAAATCAACAGAAATCTAATTCTTACTTAGACATTTATTCGGGCCCTGTTCAAAGTAGAAATACCTTCTTGTCACCCGAAGCAATGAATCAATACGATGAATTAATTGATGAAGCTGAAATGATCGTTAGTGAAGATACACTATTAAAACCTAGAGTTGCAAAAATACGACTTGCATTAGAGTATGTCTTTTTTGAGCAGTCAAAATTCTATGGTAAGGACAAGCACGGAATGTTTACAATTAATGAAGCAGGTCAAAAAGAAGTTAAAGACGGACTTACCAAAAGAGTGCAAACATTCTCAAAAAAATGTTCTGAATATGGAATTTACGAATTAAGCGAAGACGGGTTATCTCCAGAAAAGTACTATCAAGAATGGCTAGAAATTGCCAAAGACACGACAACACATCTTGGAGAAAACCTGAAAGTTAATTTTCTAACATTACCTGCGGCAGAATACAGTGGAAAAGGAAGTTACGGGCTGGTAGATGGTGCTAAAGGTCACAGAGATTACAACATAAACTGGATAGGTTGGTACGGCACTAATCCATCGATCGAGTTGATAACAAAAAAGCTAGAATTTAATCAAATAAAAATAAATTTTCTTGATGACCAGCGACATTGGATCTTTATCCCTAAGAAAATTACTGTCTATGGATTTAATGACAAGGAATGGGTTTTAATTACAGAAAAAGACCTTGAAGATTTAACAGAAAACCCTATAATAAAAACAGAATCTATAGAGATAAATAGTAAAAAATTTAGTAACTTTAATCGTATAAAAATAGTGATAGACAACCAATTAGAACTACCTATTTGGCGAAACCGGAAAGGAAAGAAACCGATGGTAATGATTGATGAAATTGAACTATACAATAAATAAAACTAAAAAATGGCTAAAAAGAAAATACTCATAATAGAAGATGACGAGCTTATAATTAAAATTATGGAGTTTATTCTAAAGAAAGAAGGCTATGAAACTTACGTATCAAAAGATGGTAATGACGGCGTAGAACAAATAGCGATTATAAAGCCTGATTTAATTATTACCGATATTATGATGTCCTATAAATCAGGACTAGAAATCACCGCCTATAGTAAAAAAAATTATCCTACTATTCCTGTTATTATAGTTTCTGCTCTAGGTAAAGAAGACCTAACTGTAATTGAAGGCTTTGAACTTGGCGTAGATGATTTTATCGCTAAACCTTTCAATCCTAAAGAATTAGTTCTAAGAGTAAATCGTTTCCTTTAGAAAGTTTTACTCTTGTTTAAACGGTTAAAAACGACAACAATAGCAGAGTAATAACCACTATCCTCATAAAAACACTATCTTTGCACAAAATATACGTTTTATGACCACTTTCGAGCAATTCAATCTTCCAAAATCAGTCCAAAAAGCAATAGACGATTTAGGATTTACTACCCCTACTCCTATTCAGGAAAAAACTTTTTCTGTGATAATGTCTGGCCGTGATATGATGGGAATTGCACAAACAGGTACTGGTAAAACATTTGCCTACCTATTGCCTTTATTAAAATTATACAAATTTATACCTGGACATACTCCAAAAATTGTAATCCTCGTTCCTACTCGTGAACTTGTAGTTCAAGTAGTTGAGGAAGTGGAAAAATTAACCAAGTATATGTCGGTTCGTACCGTTGGTATCTTTGGTGGTGTAAACATTAATACTCAAAAAACAACTATTTATCAAGGTTGCGACATATTAGTAGGAACACCTGGTCGAATCATGGATTTAACATTAGACAATGTGATCCGTTTTGAGGAAATGCAAAAACTAGTTATCGATGAGTTTGACGAAATGTTGAATTTAGGGTTTCGTACTCAGTTGACTGCTATTTTAGCAATGATGCCTAAAAAACGTCAAAACATCCTGTTTTCTGCAACGATGACAGATGAAGTGGATGCTATTTTAAATGATTATTTTGATTATCCACAGGAGGTTACTCTTTCAGCTTCTGGAACACCGTTAGAAAATATTCAACAAATCGCTTACAATGCACCTAATTTTAATACGAAAGTAAATCTATTAAAACACTTGCTACAGGAAAATGAAGACATGAGTCGTGTTTTAATTTTCGTAAACAACAAGAAAATTTCAGATATGCTTCATGTTCGTATCGATGAAGATTTTGCAGATCAATTTGGAGTAATCCACTCTAATAAATCACAAAATTACCGTTTGAGTACGATGGCTTCTTTTCAAGAAGGAAATCTACGCGGACTTATTACTACTGATATTATGGCTAGGGGTTTAGATATTTCTAATATCACCCATGTTATCAACTTCGAAATGCCAGCAATGCCAGAATTATACATGCACCGTATAGGTAGAACTGGACGTGCTGATAAAACGGGTACAGCAATTAGTTTTATTGCTCCTAGAGAGGAAGAAGCAAAAGTTGAAATTGAAGTCTTAATGAACATGGAATTACCTATTGAAGCATTCCCTGAAGAGGTAGAAGTTTCAGCAAAGTTAATTGAACCAGAAAAAGAGAGACAAGTCGTTAAGTTCTTAATGAAAAAGAAAACGCTTGATGGAGACGGTGCTTTTCAAGAAAAAAGTAAAAAGAATAAGAAAGTCAATTTAGGAGGTCCTGGTGTTACCAAGAAAAAAACACATGGATCTGTAAATCGTAATATGTTAAAAACGAGAGACAAGAAAAGGAAAGACAAAAACAAATAGTATAAAAAAGGCTATAAAAATGAAATTCATTTTTATAGCCTTTTCTCTTTGCAAGAAGATCTATTACTATTTATTTTCAGTAAAAACCAAGCATACCGGGGAACACAACTCTATTTTTTTTCCAGTATCCATTAGTTTGCCCGTAGTAGTATTTCTTTGAAATATGATAATGTCATTCGTATATTGATGCGCTACCAAAAGAAAGTTTCCAGTTGGATCAATTGCAAAACTTCTTGGTCCTTTACCTAAAGTACTTGTTTGTCCTTGAGACTCTAATTTTCCGTTTTTTAATATTTTAAAAATTGAAATAGTATTGGCATCCCCACGGTTTGTTGCATATAAAAATTTACCGTCAGGCGAAATATCTATCGCAGCTCCAGTGAAAGTCCCTTTAAAATCTTTGGCTAAAATGGTAGTTTGATCTACTTTTTTCAACTTCCCTTTCGAATAAGAAAACGTAGTCAAACCGCCGCTAAGTTCTTTCAAAAGATAAGCGTACTTCCCATCCTTACTAAACGTTAAATGTCTTGGACCACTTCCAGCTTCAACAGCGAAACTATCTTTTACTTTTAGAGCTGCATTGACTGAGTTTGGATTGTATACATAAGAATATACCTTATCGTTACCTAAATCATTAGCCAAAACAAACTTTTTGTCAGGAGAAAATTGAACCATATGAACGTGTGGCCCTTCTTGTCTTTTAGCGTTAATTCCTTTTCCGTAGTGCTGAATCACCTGTTTGGCTTCACCAATACTTCCGTCAGCATTTTTACCAAAAACACCTATATTTCCACCAGAATAGTTAGCAACAATTACATTTTTATCATCGTTAATAATATAACATGGATCTGCTCCCATTGCATTCTGGGAATTTAAAAAATCTATTTTACCATTAGAAGGAGTATAACCGAAAGCACTTACTTTACTCTCATTACCATTTTCATTTACAGAATAAATAAACTTATTATCTGCTGAAAAAGTCAAATAACTCGGGTTAACTGTACTTTCAGCTGCATTCTTAAAATTAAAATCACCCGTATTAGCATCAAAACTATAAACGTAGATCCCTTTGCTTTCGCACCCCTTTGTATAAGTACCTATAACTAGATTGAATTTATTATCCTGAGCTTGAATACTGTAACACATTAAAACTAACAGAAGGGCCGTAATTTGCTTTTTCATTTTCTTAAATTATTTTTAAAAGCTAAAATACATAATATATCGCAGTGTATTTGCAGCATTTAAAAAATATAAAGTCCTTTCAAAATTGATTTTTTTTAAATCGAAAAGAAAATCGGGTGTGCAATAAAAAATTTAAACAATAGCGTATTGCAACTGTTAACAAATTTGTATTTTTGGTTGCAACTTCATTGAGAATTTAATCCAATGCAGCAAACCTTACGTAAGAATGCAATTTAAACATCCTGAAATTTTATACTTTCTCTTCTTGTTGATCGTACCTATTTTGGTTCATTTATTTCAATTTCGCCGTTTTAAAAAAGAATACTTCACTAACGTTCGATTCCTATCCGCACTTTCTGTGCAAACCAGAAAAAGCTCCAAAATAAAGAAATTGTTGCTTCTTAGCTGCCGATTATTATTACTTTCTTGTATCATTGTCGCTTTTGCCCAACCCTTTTTTGAAGCAAAAGATAAAGAGAATGCAACAAACGAGATGTATATTATTTTAGACAATTCATTTAGTATGCAAGCCAAAGGAAAAAAAGGCGAATTACTAAAACGAGCCGTTCAGGAATTACTTGAAGACACTCCAGAAAACACTACTTTTTCTTTGTTGACGAATTCTGAAGATTTTTGGGACACTGATATAAAATCAATTCGGAGTTCCCTCCAAAATTTAAAATACAGCGCTACGCCATTTCAATTAGATCCTATTTTAGCAAAAATAAAAGGACATAAATCTGCTTTTAAAAAAGACATTATCATCATTACAGATGGAGTTGGTCTCACTGAACAACAACTTAAAAATAGGGATAAAAATGACGTACCCTATTTTATACTCCCAAAGGCAGAACAAAAAAATAACACTTCAATAGACAGCGTTTATATTAATGAAATCTCTGATGATTTCTATGACATAACAGTTGAGTTATCACATTATAGCGCTGATCTTAAAGCGATACCCATAGCGGTTTACAATGAGAACAAGATGGTCGCAAAAACAGCGGTTAACTTCGAAACTAAAAAGAAGAGTATCAATTTCACGATTGCAAAACAGCCCTTTCACGGTTATGTTTCTATCACTGATAACGGACTCAGCTATGACAATACGCTATATTTCACTATTTCGAAAATAAAAAAAACCAATATTATTAGCATTGGCGAACCCGAAAAAAGCAATTTCCTTAGTCGGATTTATACGGATAATGAATTCAATTTTGTTAATTCAACTATTCGCTCACTAGATTACAATAGCGTTGAAAAACAAGATGTAATCATTCTAAATGAACTCGACGATATTCCAGAAGCTTTGCAGACGACTTTACGATCTTTTGTAGAAAAGGGCGGTAGCCTTGTCGTAATACCTTCAGAAAGAGATACGGCAGCAAATCTAAATCAATTTCTAGGGAATTTTGGAGTCATCCAATTTAAGTCTTTTGAAAATGTAGAGAAATTGATCACTAAAATCAATTTCAATCACCCGCTGTTTAAAGCTGTTTTTGAAAACAGAATCACTAATTTTCAATATCCTAAAACAAACGGTTCCTTTACAATATCAAATACAAATGCCGCAGCGCTATATAATGATGATCAAAGTACCTTCTTAACGGCTTTACCAAATGCAATTTCTACCGTATATGTTTTTTCGGCTCCAATAAATACTAAAAATTCAAATTTCCAACAATCACCGCTTATCGTTCCCACCTTCTATAAAATGGCAATGAATAGCCAGCCAAAAGGCATAAATTTATTTACGATTGGAAATCCAAATCCGTTTCTCGTTGATGTTACACTATCGAAAGATGCAGTATTAACCGTTACTAATTCATCTGAAAGTTTTATTCCCATTCAACAAATCATAAATGACAAAGTGAAATTAACGTTTAATGACTATCCAGAAGAAGCGGGGAATTACGGAATCTACAACCAAAAAGAACTTTTGGAAAATATTAGTTTCAACTACGACAGAACCGAAAGTAACCTTAGCGCAGTCAATGAAAACGTACTTTCTGAGTATAAAATAATTGATTCCGTAGCAAATGTATTTGATACTTTACAAAGCAACCGATTGGATAATCAAATTTGGAAATGGTTTGTTATCTTTGCACTGCTCTTTCTAGTCACAGAAATGGCAATCATACGATTCATGAAATAAATTATTTGTTTTTAGAATACCGCATTAAAAAAAATAGTCTCTATATATGAAATTTATCCTCCGAAGCGCCAAAATTATCGATTCAAACAGTCCTTTTAACAATCAGACAGTAGATATTTTAATTGTAGATGGTTTTATAAAAAAAATAGCTGCATCCCTTCCCAATTCAGATAAAACCGAAGAAATAAAATTAGACAACCTCCATGTATCACAAGGATGGTTTGACAGTAGCGTTTCACTAGGTGAACCCGGTTTTGAAGATAGAGAAACGATACTAAATGGATTAAATGTTGCGGCAAAAAGTGGTTTTACTGCTATCGCTTTACAGCCCAACTCCTTCCCTATTATTGACAATCAGTCCCAAGTTAATTTTGTTCAGAATAAAGCCGTAGGAAGTGCTACGCAACTTTTCCCAATTGGTGCTTTGACAAAAGGTAGCGAAGGAAAAGATATGGCTGAATTATTTGACATGACAAATTGCGGAGCGGTTGCCTTTGGCGATTATAATAAAAGTCAGGACAATGCTAATTTGCTCAAAATAGCGTTGCAGTATGTACAAGATTTTGACGGCTTAGTGATCGCATTTCCTCAAGACGAAAAAATAAAAGGACAGGGCGTAGTTAATGAAGGCGTTGTTTCAACTCGATTAGGATTAAAAGGAATTCCAAATCTAGCTGAAGAACTACAAATTGCCAGAAATTTATTTTTACTAGAATATACTGGAGGTAAGTTGCACATCCCTACTGTTTCTACAGCAAAATCAGTTCAATTAATTAAAGATGCAAAAGCAAAAGGATTACAGGTTAGCTGTAGCGCTGCAGTTCATCATTTAGTAATGACGGATGAAAAACTGGAAGGTTTTGATACCCGATTTAAAGTTTCGCCTCCCTTGCGTACTGAAAAAGACCGAAAAGCATTGCTTAAAGGAGTATTAGACAATACCATCGATATGATCACATCAGACCATAACCCTATGGATATTGAACATAAAAAAATGGAGTTTGACATGGCTAAAAATGGAACTATCGGATTAGAAAGTGCATTTGGTGCTCTAATGACTATTTTCCCATTAGAAAAAGTGGTAGAAAAATTAACTTCAGGAAAAACAGTTTTCAGTATCGAAAACTACCCTATTACAGAAGGAGCTAAAGCAAATATGAGTTTATTTACACCAGAAGGAAAAGGCGTTTTCACCAAAGCGGCTATTTTATCTAAATCTAAAAACTCCGCATTTCTAGGAGCACAAACAAAAGGAAAGGTATACGGAATCGTAAACCAAGGAAAATTAATATTAGCACAATAATACAACATGAATAACACTATTGAAAAAGGAAAAACGGCAGCGATTACCAGCTATATTTTAGGTATAGGGGTTTTTATTGCGATGTCCATGAACTCTGAAGATAAAAATACATTTGCATCGTTTCACATCCGTCAAGGACTGGGAATAACACTTACTTTCATCTCACTAGGCTTAATAATCAGCAATTTTGACAGTCTGCTGATTTCAGCTCCAATGTGGATTTTCGTCTCTGTGCTATGGTCTTATGGAATTTTCAGCGCAATAAAAGGAGAAACAAAACCAATGCCACTATTAGGTGAGCTTTTTCAAAAATGGTTCGTAAAAATATCTTAAAAAAATGAATAAATTATCACTTGACTATCTCATTAGAGAGCCCAAAATAAAATTAGAAAAAAACCCACTTATACTTTTACTCCACGGATACGGCAGCAATGCCGAAGATTTATTTTCATTTGCAAATGAACTTCCAGACGAGTATTATGTGATCTCTGCGCAAGCACCTTATGACATACAGTACGGTAGTTATGCCTGGTATGCGATTAATTTTGATGCAGACCAAAATAAATTTTCAGATAATGAACAAGCAAAGTCTTCCAGAAATTTAATTGCCGGTTTCATAGACGAATTAATCCTCAATTATCCGATTGATGCAACAGCAGTTTCTTTGCTTGGTTTCAGCCAAGGGGCGATATTGAGTTACGCAATTGCGTTATCTCATCCAGAAAAAATTAATAAAGTAATTGCTTTGAGTGGCTATATCAATGATGAAATTTTTGAAGAAAACTACCAAAATAATAATTTCTCAAAACTAAGTATATTTGCTTCCCATGGAGTTGTCGATCAGGTAATTCCAATAAGTTGGGCTCGAAAAACAACGCCGTTTTTAGATGCTTTAGGAATCGAATCGATTTATAAAGAATATCCGATAGGTCATGGAATATCACCGCAAATTTTTGCTGATTTCAAAAACTGGTTATAAAACAAATCAAAAAAAAGGTTCCAAAATTGGAACCTTTTTTTATTATTTCTGATACAATAATGTTTGGTTTACTTCAAAAGAAATAGTTTCATCACTATTTACAAAATATTTTAGTAACACTTCACCCCACATTTCTCCGTCACTATAATCAGCGATAATCCATCTGTGGTTTAGAATTTTTACTTTATTAATTATAAATTTATTAGCTCCTATTTGATCTTGCCCAACATAAGGATTCCCTTTTGGGTTTGAATTATAATCTAATAATTTCTCTGTTACATAAGGAATTAATTCTTCATACTTAATCATTTTTTCTGAATCTGCCGAGTCAAAATAATTCTGGGCATTTTCATTTTTTTCTAAAGAAAAATAATTAGCATCATTCAATTTAGCAGTAACTGAAGTCAAACTATCTTTTAATTTTTTAGTTGTTTTTTCATACCTGCTTTGCTCGTAAGCGACCTCTTTACTATAAAAGCTATAGGTAAAAACGTTCATGAGGACTAGTATTATAAAGGCATAGAGCAGAAAAGATTTTTTCATTATTTATTTATATTAAAGTGTAATTTCTAAATTATCGTAAGCAACAAAGACATTTGCAGGCAACTTTTTTTGTATCTCTTCATGAAAGCCAAATAAATGACTTATATGAGTTAAGTACGTTTTTTCAGGTTGTAGCAGCGCAATTAAGGCTAAGGCTTCTTCTAGGTTTAAATGAGAGAAATGCTCCTCTTCTCTTAACGCATTAATTACTAATACTTTTAAGTTTTGAAGTTTAGGGATTTCACTATCATCTATTGTTTTTACGTCAGTAAGATAAGCAAAATCGTCAATTCTATATCCAAAAACTTGCAGATTACCATGCATAACATTTACTGGAATTGCTGTTTTATTCCCTATTTGAAATGGCTCGTTATTGACAACGGCATTGACTTTTACAGAAGGTGCACCGGGATATCGATTTTCTGTTCTAAAAATGTATTCAAAGCGTTCCTTAAGGTTATCAATCACTCGATGATGGGCATAAATAGGAATCTCTCCCTGTTTAAAATTAAACGGTCGAATATCATCTAAACCGGATGTATGATCCGCATGTTCGTGAGTAAATAAGATTCCATTTACCTTTTGACAATTAGACGCAAGCATTTGCTGTCTGAAATCAGGGCCGCAGTCAACTACATACGAATAGTCGTCCCAACTAATCCAAACAGAAACGCGAAGCCTTTTGTCTTTGAAATCAGTGCTTTTGCATACGGGGTGGTCACTTCCAATAACAGGAATCCCTTGCGATGTACCAGTGCCTAAAAAATATACCTTCAATTGCTCTTTTATTTTTTTACAAAAATAGGATTAATTCTCTTTCATTAGAAACCTATTTAATTAACTTTGTAACATATTAGCCATATTTAAAATATAATGGATACAGAGATAAAATTAAAAGGTGACAAAGTCATCGCACAAATACCCTCAATAAAAGACAAAGCCCTACGTATAAATTTGAACGAAAATATATATGGAACCTTTGCCGAGATTGGTGCTGGACAAGAAACTGTAAGACATTTTTTTAGATCTGGTGGTTCATCCGGAACTATTGCAAAAGCGATGTCAGCCTATGATAAAGATTTTAGTGATTCAATTTATGGTATAGAAAAAGACGGAAGGTATGTAACCGAAAGCCGACTCAAAAGAATGATCACCATGGAAGGTGAGTTAATTGAGAAGCGATTGAGTAGAGAAAAACATCCTAATAAAATGTTTTTTAGTTATGCCAATACGGTTGCTACCATTGATTTTGCCAAACAATTTAAAGGCCACGGATGGGTAGGTATCCGTTACCAAATTGAGCCAGACGAAGATTATAATGAAATTATACTTCATATTCGTTTTAAAGAAACTGATGCTCGTTTACAGCAAGAAACCCTTGGCATCCTTGGAGTGAATTTAATTTATGGTGCTTACTACAAGTACAATGACCCTAAAAGATTACTACGTTATTTATACGATCATTTAGACAAAGACCAACTGGAAATAGATACTATAAATTTCTCAGGTCCTCGTTTTGCAGATGTAGACAATCGCTTGATGAGTTTACAATTAGTAAAAAACGGAATGACTGATGCGGTTATGTTTGATCCTCAAGGCAGAAACATACTTCCAGCAGCCATATTGTACAAAAAGAATATTCTAGCTTTAAGAGGTAGTTTCCGTCCGGTTACGAAAGTAAACATGGACATGTACGAGAAATCCTTGAAGATGTTTCTTGAAGAAAATAAAGTGGAGAAAGATAATACACTAGTTGTTTTTGAAATCACCTTATCAAATTTACGTTCTGATGGTGAAATTGACGAACGCGATTTCATGGATCGAGCCGAGTTACTTTGTTCTCTAGGACAAACGGTAATGATTTCTAATTTCCAGGAATATTATAAAGTAGTCGAATATTTTGCTAACTATACCAAAGCAAGAATGGGATTAGCCATGGGAGTAAATAACTTAGTTGATATTTTTGATGAAAAATACTATCGTCATTTAAGTGGAGGAATTCTGGAAGCTTTCGGGAAATTATTCTTCCGTGATATGAAAGTATTTTTATATCCAATGCTTGACGAGAATGGAGACATCACTACTTCAGAAAATCTAAAAGTTCATCCTAGAATGAAAGAACTTTACAAGTTCTTTAAATTCAACGGAAAAGTAGTTGATATTGATGATTATGACCCTGCAATCTTAGAGGTATTCTCAAGAGAGGTTTTAAAAATGATTAGCGACGGAAAACAAGGTTGGGAACCAATGCTTCCTTCCGGAATTGCTGAAATAATTAAAGAGCATAGCCTCTTTGGTTACAATCCGACGAAAATTTTGAATGAAAATAATTTAAATCCTGATTGTTAATCTAAACGATTCGGTACTAATTAATAAAAAAGCCAAGAAAGTTAAATTTACTTTCTTGGCTTTTTTTGTATTAAAAAACAACTGATTTTTACTTCTAAATCTCTTTTAGAATTTGGTCAGCATGCGCTTTAGTTTTTACTTTTTCGATTACTTCATCGATAAGTCCATTTTCGTCGATGACAAAAGTAGTTCTATGAATTCCGTCGTATTCTTTTCCCATAAATTTTTTAGGTCCCCAAACACCAAAAGCTTCAATTACTGATTTATCCTCATCTGCTAATAGCGGAAACGGGAAATCATATTTTTCTTTGAATTTAGCTTGTTTCGCTTGTGCATCGGCACTTACTCCGAGTAGTTCGTAATTGTTTGCTTTAAAGCGCTCAAAATTATCTCTTAGGTCGCATGCTTCTGCAGTGCAGCCTGGTGTACTTGCTTTTGGATAAAAGAAAACAACTAATTTTTTTCCCTTGTAATCTGCTAATTTATGAGATTTCCCGTCTTGGTCTAATCCTGAAAAATCAGGCGCTTTATCTCCTTTTTTTAATGTTATCATCTTTTTTTTATTTAACCGCAAAGTGCGCTAAGGTTTTTAGCAAAGATCACAAAGCTTTATTATTGTTTATTACTATTTTAATTTACACTTCTACTGCCCCAGATGGTAATGGAAAGCCCGGACTGAAAAAATACATTTTTTTATTGTTTATAAAGAGCGACCGGCAGGAAGCTCCTTTATAAACTTAGAAAAAAAGTTTTTATGAAGGAGGACTTGTAATGAACAGCTGGATTAGGCACATCCTAAAATTTATATTATTTTTACAAGATATAAAAATACAAAAATGACGAAGCAAGAACGGGTAACGTTTGTTATAAATACGTTAAAAGAATTATACCCAACCATTCCCATTCCTTTAGATCACAAAGATCCTTATACTTTATTGATTGCAGTATTACTCTCTGCACAATGCACTGATGTGCGTGTCAACCAAATTACGCCATTGCTTTTTGCTAAAGCAGATAATCCTTATGATATGATAAAAATGTCTGTCGAGGAAATAAAAGAAATCATACGTCCTTGTGGGCTTTCCCCGATGAAATCTAAGGGAATTCATGGTTTATCTCATATTTTGATTGATAAACATGGCGGAGAAGTACCGCAGAGTTTTGAGTTTCTAGAAGAATTACCAGCGGTAGGCCATAAAACAGCAAGCGTTGTTATGTCTCAAGCCTTTGGAGTTCCGGCTTTCCCAGTCGACACTCACATTCACCGTTTAATGTATCGATGGAATCTGACTAATGGTAAAAATGTGGTTCAAACTGAAAAAGATGCTAAACGCATTTTTCCTGAGGAAATATGGAACGATTTGCACTTGCAAATAATATGGTATGGAAGACAATATTCGCCCGCAAGAGGATGGGATTTAGAAAAAGACATAATTACTAAAACTGTAGGAAGAAAAACGGTTTTAGATGGTTATTATAAAAAATAAATTTCACTAGTTTGAAATACAAATTAGTGAAATTTATCAATTCAAGTTCCGTAATAGAACTTGGTTTTTAAGCTTTTAAACTAATAATGGTTTAGTTAGAAATAATTTCGAAACTATGATTATTAATTTCAATCATGGTTAACGCCTTTGAATAATTTAATAAAAAAGAAACGACTTCTTTTCTTGGTTTCATTGCCTTAATGGATAATGATTTTTTAGAGTAAATTTTTGCCATGTTGTATTAATTAGTTTTTATTAATAACGCAGCATATATCTAAATATTGTTAATTAGTTAAAACAATTTGATGTTTGTCAATAACTTTTCTCAAGTTCATTAAAGCGTAACGCATTCTACCTAAGGACGTATTAATGCTAACTCCTGTAATTTCTGAAATTTCTTTAAAGCTCATATCCTGATACATACGCATCACTAAAACTTCCTTTTGGTCGAGAGGCAGCTCTTCGATAAGCTTCTTTATGTCGCTTTCTACTTGATCAGATATAATTTTATTTTCTATCGTAGGGGAATCATCAGACATTATCGAAAAAATAGAAAACTCTTCAGTTTCTCTAAACATTGGCATTTTCTTATTTTTTCTAAAATGATCGATAATAAGATTGTGCGAGATTCGCATAACCCAAGGCAAAAATTTCCCCTCTTCATTGTATGAATTAGACTTTAGCGTTTTGATTACTTTAATAAAAGTATCTTGAAAAATATCGTTTGAAATATCTCTATCCGAAATTTTTGAATAGATAAAGCCGTAAATTCTTGATTCATGCCTTTTGATTAATGTAGATAGTGCTTCCTCGTCACCTGCTACATAATTTTGTACCAATAATGCATCCGGGGGTTGTGTATGAGCCATAGTTATACCTTTTAGTCTAGTTTGAAATTTGGAGTAAATTTTCTAAAAAGTAGTGTTATACTATAGGCTGGATTTAATTATGGTTTCATTTAGTAGCCAAATTTAACAAATATTTACGCTAACAAACAAATAAATTTAAGAAAAATTAACGGCCTAAGCATTAAAGTATTAAAAACAAGGAGTTAAAGATTCTATTTAAACATTTTTAAAGGATCACAAAAAACTTGTGACCCATTAGCACCCTCAATTATAGCATCCTAAAGAGAAATAAATTAATTGTAAAAGAGCTGTTTTTACTCTAAAAAAAAAAGTAACAAGTTTAAATTTACTTGCTACTTTTCTTATATTTCCATCAGCTATTTATTGATATACTCTAATATAATCCACAGAAAAATCTTGTGGAAAAATGGAATCATCAACATCTGGCCCTCCAAAATTTCCTCCAATTGCCAAATTAATAATAAAATAAAAAGGTTGATCATACGGCCAGGTCGCTTCCGTCTTATGCTCTGGATTAAAAGTATATACTAAAATAGAATCTACAAAAAAGTCTATTTTATCTTTTGACCAATCCATAGCATAGATGTGAAACCCTTCTTCAATGTTTTCAAACTTTGTTTTTTTAGTGTTGATAGTATTTCCGTGACTATCCTGTGTATGCAAAGAAGTAAAAACCATATCTGGTTCTCTTCCTACATACTCCAAAATATCAATTTCTCCACATTTAGGCCAACCTACTTTATCAATATTAGATCCCAACATCCAGAAAGCTGGCCATATGCCACTCCCAACGGGTAATTTTGCTTTAGCTTCAAAGTACCCGTATTGAAATTCTTTTTTCCCTTTGGTTGTGATTCGGGTAGAAGTATATTTAAGCTCTTCCTTTTTAGCGGTAATTATTAATCTACCTTTTTCTAATTTATGATTTTCATTGGTATATAATTGACGTTCACTATTGCCCCAACCACAATTGGGGCAACCGTCTCCAAGTTCAACATTCCAAATTGCCTCGTTTAATTTTTTGCCATTGAAATTTTCCTCCCAAACCAATTTTTTTCCTTTTGGCTGTGCCAAAGAAATTGAACATACCATCAATAATATTAAAAATTTATTCATTTACTAGTTATTTAGATATTGAAAATCTCCTTCTAAGGTTTGAGCAGAACTACCACCAACAAATACTTTAAAATCGCCCGGTTCAGCTTCCCATTTTAAATTAGCAGTAAAAAACTCGATTGTTTTTTTGTTGATTACAAAAGACACTTTTTTAGACTCATTAGGTTGCAATTCAATCATTTCAAATCCCTTTAATTCTTTTACTGGTCGTGTTACCGAGGCAAACAAGTCACGAATATACAATTGAACAACTTCTTTACCTGTGTATTTTCCAGTATTTTTTATTGTAACAGATACTTCCATTTGACCATTGTCTGCAAATGATTTTTGACTTAATTCTAAATCAGAATATTTAAATTTAGAATAGCTTAACCCATAACCGAATGGGTATAACGGAGTATTCTCTACATCAATATAATGTGACCAAAAAACACTTTCTGGTTCATTCATAACTGGCCTCCCTGTATTTTTATAATTGTAGTAAATGGGTACTTGACCTACATTTCTTGGGAAAGTCATTGGTAGTTTTCCGCTCGGATTATAGTCGCCATACAAAACCTGTGCGATCGCATTACCGCTTTGAGTCCCTAAATGCCATGCTTCCACTATCGCGGGAATATTTTCGTCAGCCCATGGAATAGCGAGTGGTCGTCCATTATTTAAAACCAAAACAATATTAGGGTTCGCTTTAAAAATTGTTTCTAACAATTCTTGTTGTACTCCAGGCAATCCTAAATCTGTTCTACTTCTACCCTCTCCTGATTGCAATCCGTGTTCTCCTAAAACCATTATCACAACATCAGCCTGCTTTGCTGCAGAAATTGCTTCTGGAAAACCGCTTTTGTCTGTCATATTAATTTTAGTCTCCCAAACAAATTGGGTTCTTCCGACACTAACATCAGCTCCTTTGACATAGTTAAGTTGATTTCCTTTATAGCCTTGAAGTCCCTCTAATACTGAAACAGCACTTTCGTCATCTGCCGCAATTCTCCAACTCCCCAACGGACTCGTTTTATCATTTGCCAATGCTCCTATAAGAGCAATTTTTACGCCTGATTTTTTAAGAGGTAACAGTTCGTTTTCATTTTTTAATAAGACAATTGATTTTTTTGCCATATCCAAAACTTCTTCTTGAAACTTAGCACTTCCAACCGTTTCTTTTTCACGAGTTTCATCACAATACTTATATGGATTATCGAATAACCCCAATTCAAATTTCACTTTAAGGATTCTTCTAGCAGCATCATCAATTAGATTTTCGCTTACTTTCCCTTCTTGAACCAATGCCACCAAATGCTCTACATAAGCACTGGATTCCATATCCATATCAGAACCTGCATTAATCGCAATTTCGGCAGCTTGCTTGCTGTCTTTTGCATAACCATGAGCAATCATTTCGTTGATCGAACCCCAGTCAGACACTACAAAACCATCGAATTTCCAATCGCCTTTTAAAATCTGTCTTTGCAGGTATTTATTTCCGGTGGCAGGAATTCCGTTCAATTCATTGAAGGAATTCATAAAAGTTCTTACTCCGGCATCGACAGCCGCTTTAAAAGGAGGAAATATAACATTCTGTAGAGTAGTTTCACTTACATCAACTGTATTATAGTCTCTTCCCGATTCTGCAAAAGCATACCCTGCAAAATGTTTAGCACAAGCTAAAATAGTGTTTGTGGCAGCTAAATCAGTTCCTTGAAAACCTTGGACTCTTGCTACTGCAATTTTACTTCCTAAAAAAGGATCCTCACCTGCCCCTTCCATTACTCTACCCCATCTCGCATCTCGCGCAATATCAACCATAGGCGCAAAAGTCCAGTTAAGTCCTACTGCTGAAGCCTCCTCTGCAGCCATTGCAGCCGATTTTTGTATAGCTGCCATGTCCCAGCTTGCTGACTCAGCTAGTGGTATAGGGCTTATGGTTTTATAACCATGAATTACATCAAATCCAAAAATTAAAGGAATACCTAATCTTGTTTCTTCAACTGCAATTTTTTGCAATGCTCTTACATCCTTTACCCCTTTTACATTAAGCATTGAGCCTACTAAACCCTTTTTTAAATCATCATACTTTTTTGCAGCCTGTCCCTCTTTAGGAGAAGGTCCTGTTATTTCCCAAAAACCATTGTATTGATTGAGTTGCCCAATTTTTTCTTCTAAGGTCATCAATTTCAAAACCGAATCTACTCTGATTTCTAAAGGATTATCTTTCACGTAAGAAACCGATGGTTTCATTATTTTGTCACCACAACCCACTACTAAAAGGGAAACTGTAATGAAGGGTAACATCAATTTTAAATTATTTTTCATGTATTTCATTTTTTCATATTATTAAAATTAAAAGGCCGGTAAAACACCCGACCTTTTTAATCTCTTTAAATAAATACTTACTTATTATTGATAAACTCTTACATAATCAATCTCCATTGAAGATTGAGTAAATGCGGGATCTACCGTACCTCCAAAAGTCCCTCCCATAGCTACGTTTAAAATCATGAAAAAGTCTTTATTGAATGGCAGACTACTAACATTTGCCACAGTGTGGTATAACACATCATCTACATATATTTTTACTGATGCTGGAGTCCAAATAGTTTTATAAACATGAAATTCAGTAGAAGCATTGGTAATTGTTTTAGTACTTCCATTTGCATTACCGCCAGAAAAGCCTGGATAATGCAAAGTACCATGAATAACATTGGGCTCATTTCCTTTGTGTTCCATAATATCTATTTCTCCACAACCTGGCCATGTATTAGTTGCGTAATCTGAACCTAACATCCAGATCGCTGGCCATGTTCCTCCACCTGCTGGCAATTTAGCTCTTACTTCTACTTTTCCATAAGTAAACTTGTACTTACCTTCTGATTTTAATCGAGACGAAGTATAACCAACACCTACTTTTTTGGCAGTAATTTTTAAACTTCCACCCGCTACTATTACATTATCTGAACTATTAGTATAGGTCTGCAATTCGCTATTTCCCCAACCACCAGCACCTAAGTCATAAGACCATTTGGCTGGATCAGGTGCACCATCAGTATTAAACTCATCCGAAAATTTAAGTGTTGTATAATCAGTAACCGCTTGTGTTGGTTTTGTTGTGGTAAAAATCATATACCAAGCTAAACCTGTATTATTCGCCTGTACAAAACGCACAGCCATACGGTTATCTGTTATTGATAGAATTTCATAAGAGCTTTGTCCTACATAGTACCCCATAAATCCTCCGTCAGAGAAATTCATAACCGTACCTCTTGTTTGAGTCAAACGATCGGCATTGCGCATTATGACTGATTCTGAAGGGCTTAAAGCTACCGTTTTAAGTCCTCCTGTATTATAAGCCAAACAAGCATCATTACTTCCTGTTCCACCACCTACGCTTAAGTAAGCACTGTTAAAAAATGTAGAGCCACCATTATCTAATTTGAATTTCATGATACCGCCATCCAAACTGAACGTTAGCACATTATCATAAAAACAACTAGTCGCCGCTGCACCTGCTTTTTCAAACGCAACCGCTTGGTAATAATTTGGATAATAATTCTTAGTAGCGTCGCCATCATTCTGCCCTACACCTAAATGGCCTGGTTCTGACGCAGACACGTACCATTTTTTAGTAGTACCACCTGTCAAAAGCTTAATAGCCTCCGCATCTTCGAAATTACTTTGCACTTTTACTTCAACAGTACTATTCGTCGACACTCCCCCAGTACCTGAAGCAACCACAGTTACAGTATAAGAGTTAAGACCCACTTTTGTGAAAAGTTTCTCCAAAACACCACTTGGTGCGTTTGAAGACGTTCCATCAGGGAAAACAAATTTATAGGATATCGCATCATCTGCGGTTGCCGTAAATTTAACTTTACCGGAACCATCACCATTTGGGTTCGCTGCTGTTTTACCAATCAGCTCTACTGCTACTTGCAAATTTGTAGGAGCCTGTAATGAACCGAAAGTAAAATCATCTTTCGAACAATTCACCATTATTAACAATATAAAAATGGAGATTGTGTTTATAATTATTTTTTTCATCTTTTATGTTTTTAGTTGGATTGTTTAATATCGTCAAAATAATAGGTAGCTCCGGTTCCTGTTTGTCCAAAATCAAAGAACACAACCACTCTTTGATAATCATTAGAATTTATAACACCTGGAAAATCAAAAGTCAGTTCTTCCCAACCATTAGCAACTGTAGATGTAGCATCAACTTCAATATTTGTCGCATCAGTAGCTACTTTTTTCTCCAATTTCATTTTTACTACAATTCCAGCTTTTGGAGACCAAACTTTCATTTTAATCTTTTTCATCACCGCAAAATTTATAGGGCTATCTAAAGTCAATGAACTACCTGCCCATACTTCGGCTCCGCTTCCTTTTGTAAGGGCTCCTACTTTTGTAGAAGTATTGATTCCTGTAGCATTTTGATTAGCAATAACAGCTGTGTTTGCCCCGCCGAA
This sequence comes from Flavobacterium sp. Arc3, assembly GCF_041431375.1. NCBI lineage: Bacteria > Pseudomonadati > Bacteroidota > Flavobacteriia > Flavobacteriales > Flavobacteriaceae > Flavobacterium > Flavobacterium sp. Arc3. The sequence continues at coordinate 26,009 of NZ_JASMRI010000018.1, forward strand.
ATTCCCAAAATTATAGGTCAAAGTTGCTGACTCAAAAGAAAGAGGTAAAACTAAAGTTTCAGCACCACTAACTAATTCTATATCATCATAAAAATAATCAACACCTGTACCTGGCTTTCCGAAATCGAAAAACACTACAATTCTTTGGTAATTATTTGCATTGTTAATTGTTGTAAAATCATAATTCAATTCTTCCCATCCATTAGCAACGGTTGTAGTGACATCTACTTCGACATTAGTCGCGTCAGTAGCTACTAATTTTTCAAGCTTCATTTTTATCACAATTCCAGCTTTAGGTGACCAAACTTTCATTTTAATCACTTTTTTAGTTGAAAAATCGATAGGAGCAGCTAATTCTATTGTAGAACCAGCCCAAACTTCAGCTCCAACTGGCTTAGTTAATTTGGCTACTTTAGCACTTCCATTAACTACTCCAATACTTGGATTGTTTGCACCAACAGAAAAAGCGCCTCCAAAATTTCCAAAGGCAGGTACTGCCGTTTCAAAAGTGATTGGTAAATTGATAGGGTTTGAAATAACTACTGTTTGTGTACTGGTTGTTTTGGCTACTCCACCACTCAAAGCCACTATTTTTACTACATAACTTCCAACTGCTACATAAGTATGGCTAATGGCTTCTCCTTCCATGAAATCTACTGGTACTTCATTGGCTACATCTCCAAAGAAAACTTGGAAATAGGTTTCTAACTTGGCTGTAGCCGAAACTGTAATTGAGAAATTATCTCCTAAAACTGGACTAATAACTGGTGCTAAATTGGTAGGCGCAAGAAAAGACACCGTTACAACTTGAGTAACTTCAGTTTTTTTACCGTTTAACGTCGTTGCAACGATTTTTGCATTATAAACTCCTTCTTTATACGTATGATCTACTGTTGCACCCGCATTTACATATGCAGGCTCCGTTGTTCCGTCTCCAAAAAGTATTTCATATTGCGCAACTCCTTCACCTCGTGGTAAAAAAGTAACCTTTCCAGTATTATCTTGAGTCACTGTGGTTAATGCTGAAATGTTTTGTGGCGCAACTAAAGCGTCCAAATCAACGTCTAAGTTGTCTTCTGAACACCCTAAAAAGAGTGCAAAAACAATAAGACTTGCTATTAATTTTAAATTTTTCATAATTACTGTTTTTTTAATATCCAGGGTTTTGCGTCCAATTTCCGTTTGCAAATTGAATTTCCTCAATTGGAATAGGGAATAATTCATTTTTTCCAGCTGTAAATCCAGTTATTTCTTGAGCCGCTTTTTTAGTTCTCACTAAATCAAAGAAACGGTGTCCTTCACCAACTAGCTCTATTTTTCTTTCTGTCAAAATAAAATCAGTTAATGCTGCTCCTGATGCTGAAATGTCATGATTAAGATCTCCGAAAGCACGCCTTCTAACTTGATTCAAGTATCCTCTGGCTTTAACATCACTCAATCCACTTCTATTAAAAGCCTCAGCTGCCATCAATAAAACATCCGCATAACGTATCGATCTGTAATTATTAGGATTAGTCAAGTTTAAATCTCCTGCAGCTTTTGTGCTTCTTTTTCTTGGAATATACTTTCTATTAAAGTACCCAGTGTCTTCATACCCTTTACCATAAGTAGCACCTGTTTTTGTTGCCCAATCTTTAAAATCTAAAATGGCAACAGCCTTACGATTGTCTCCTACCTCAAAAGCATTCACAATTTTAGGTGTAGGAATATTAAAACTAAAACCAGATGTAAATAAAGTTCCAGTATAGTTCCTCGGTCCGCTAAAACCAACAGCTACATTTCCTTCACTACATTGTAAACAATCAAAACTAGCTCCTTTAACGTCAGAGTATTGTACTTCAAAAACGGATTCAGCTCCATTTTCACCCTCCGCTTCAAAAATCGAATTGTAATCTGCTACAAGTGAATAATTCCCTGCCGTGATTAAACTTTCTAAAGTAGTTGCGGCTTTAGGAAAGTTGTCTTGATATAGATACGCCTTCCCTAAAAGTGCCAACGCAGCTCCTTTTGTTGCTCTTCCCTTTTGTGAAGGCAAAGCGGCTAAATTTTCAGAAGCGTAGATTAAATCAGCTTCAATTGACGCATACACCTCTTTAACCGTAGAGCGTGGAATAGTTTTTTCATCTCCAACTTTGAAACGGGCATCCCCTTTCATAGGAATACCACCAAACCATTTTACCAATTCAAAATGGTAATATGCTCTAAGGAAACGAGCTTCAGCAATAACTTGCTTTTTACCATCAAAATTAGTTTTATTTTGAAACTCTAAGATGTAATTAGCTCTGTTCACTCCTGCAAACATCCAGTTCCAAACATCTCTTAGGTTACTGTTTACCGGAGTATGAATCATATCGTCAACTTGCTGAAAACCAATGACATCAGTTTGACTCTCTCCACCTGCTAAGGTATTGTCAGATGCAATTTCACCTAACAGTACATTTACATAAGAGGATTGTAGTAAGTCGTAAGTCGCCACTAGCGCATTATCATAATCGGATTTAGAATTAAAATAATTCTCAGAATCTATAGAATATGCTACATCTCGATTAACAAACTCATCGCTGCAAGAAACGGTAAGAGTTGAAAAGATTACTATAGTAGCAATTGTAAAAAATATATACTTTTTCATTTTAATATTACTTAAAAATTAATATTTAGACCTAACAAATAGGTTCTTGGAGTAGGATAAAAACCATAGTCAATTCCACTACCAATCGGATCTCCATTGGACGCTCCTGGATCAAAACCTCTATATTTTGTAAAAGTGTACAGGTTGTTTACTCCTGCATACAATCTCAACTTGGTAATACCTGCTTTTTCTGTATATCTTGAATTAAGTGAGTATCCTAATTGCACGTTTTGAATTCGCACATATGAAGCATCCTCTACAAAATAGTCCGAGAAAACATTATTTGCCGTAGCTCCTGTGGTAACTCTAGGCGTCACACTAGTTGTTCCTTCCCCTGTCCATCTATCCAAAACATAATTCAAACGGTTAGCATCAGAAAGTGTTCTTTCATAATTTCGCACCATATCATTTCCTACAGAAGCAAAAGTGAATACTGCAAGATCTAAGTTTTTATAATTCATCTGCAAATTGAACCCCATCGTCGCTTTTGGAATTGGGTTTCCTAAATTAGTCCTGTCTTTTGCATCTATAACATTATCTCCATTTACATCAACATAACGAATATCTCCAGGTGCTGCATTAGCTCCTAAACCTATCTGTGACGGATGTGCATTAATTTCAGCTTGATTTTGGAAAATACCATCCGTTTTATATCCATAGAAATAACCAATAGGAAGGCCTACTTCCATTCTTGATGGAGCAGGTTGGCCAACACCAAAGACTCCTCCTTCTATAAAACCGGTACCATTGTTTACTTCCAATACCTTATTCTCTAAGAAAGTAACATTATAACCCGCACTCATAGAAAAATTATCAGAAAATGAGTTTTTGTAATCAACAGAAAATTCAATCCCTGAGTTTTTTACTGTTCCAGCATTTACTGTAGGTGCGCTTGCTCCAGGAGCATAATTTCCCGTAATTCCAGAAACAGGAATATTTGGAATCAATAAATCTTTTCTTGTATCCGTAAAATAGTCAGTAACTATCGATACCTTATTATTAAATAATTTTAAGTCTAAACCAAGATCAAATTTTTGAGCTTGTTCCCACTTCAAATCTGGATTCGGTATTTGACCGCTTGCTGTTCCGTTTACTAAAGTACCATCAAAAACATAAGTACCTTGACCGCTAAGTTGAGAAACATAACCATTATTAGGGATTTGATCGTTTCCTAAGGTTCCATAACTACCTCTTAACTTCATGAAATTTACTAGTTTTGAATCACCGTAAAAACCTTCATCAGAAATTATCCAACCAGCAGTAAAAGAGGGAAAATAACCCACTTTATTACCCGGTCCGAATTTTGTGGAAGCATCACGTCTTAGCATTGCTGACAATAGATATTTCCCCTTGTAATCGTACTGCATTCTACCAAAATAAGATAGTCTTCTTTCATCATATACATAAGAGCCATTCGTTTTAGCTTCCAAAAACCCAGTAGTCAGTGAAATATCAGCATAATCCCAAGAATTGTTAGGTACGTCATAGCCTGTTGCGTTTAATGAGCTACCCCACTCTTTATAAATAGTATTTCCAATTGTTCCTACGAAATTATGATTCTCGCCTATTGTTTTTGTGTAAGTTCCAAAAATATCGAACGAATAATTATTATCATTTACATCTTTTTGAAAAACAGAACTTCTTTGCACATCAAAAACTTTTCCTCCATAATTAATTTCTTTAGCAAAAACTTTTTCTTTACTGTTAGATGTATTAAACCCCATAGAACTAGATAATACAAACCCATCAAAAAGTTTATATTCTAAACCAAAATTTCCATTTAACTTCTTGAAATTATAATCATTATAGGTATTAGCAACTTGAGCTAAAGGATTTATTATTTCATTTCCCAAACCTGTTGTGCTCGGCACTACAGTAAAATCTCCATTTGCACCGTAAGGATTTAACGTTGCAGGAGTATTTAAAGCATTAAACAAAACAGAACCTAATCCATCCTCACTTAATGTTTTACGATTAAAATAAGTATAAATAACGTTTGTTTTTAATTTTAATTTATCTGAAACGTCAGCCCCTAACGACACTCTAGCAGTATTTCTTAAAAACCCAGACTTGTTACCGCCAATAATACCTTCTTGATCTAAATGGGATCCACTTACGGCATATGTGACCTTGTCTGAACCTCCGGAAATTGATATATCATGATTAATAATTGGAACGCCTTTATTAAAAACCTCTTTTTGCCAATTTGTCCCCTTCCCAAGTCCGCTTACATTAGAAAAAGGAACTGGATTACCTCCGTTTGCATAACTTTCATTGAGCAATAATGCATACTCTGTCGCATTCAACAGGCCAAGCGACTTGGTTGTTTCCTGAAAACCTGTATAGGAATTGAAACTTATTCTTGGCTTTGAATTCTTTTTACCTGTTTTTGTTGTTATCAAAATAATACCATTAGCACCAATAGTTCCGTAAATTGCTGCTTGTGCATCTTTTAAAACGGTAATAGTTTCAATGTCATTTGGATTTAACAACCCTAGTTCTCCAACATACCCATCTATAATAGTTGTTGGTCCGTTTTCTCCGTTTGTTGCAATACCCCTGATACGAATATCTAGCTTCGCCCCTGGTGCTCCAGAAGTTGATGTCACATTAACACCAGAAACAGTTCCTTGCAAGGCTTGTTCAATTTTAATAGGTTTTAAAATTTCCAATGTCTTGCTATCTACAGTAGATACGGCACCCGTTACTTCTCTTCTTTTTTGACTTCCGTAACCAATAACTACTACTTCTTCTAAACTTTTAGCATCTTCTTCTAATATGATGGTCAGATTAGTATTGCTACTGTTTACTTTATATTCAAAATTTTTATAACCTATATAAGAGAATACAAGCGTAGCTCCTGATGAAATTTTCTTTAGAGAGAAAGCACCATCAAAATCGGTTACGGTACCACTAGCCGAATTTTTAACTTGAATATTAGCTCCTGGTATTGGTAGACCAGAACCTTTCTCCTTTACAATTCCTCCAACATCATAACTTTGGGCAAAACCGAAAGTCGAGAAAAAAAGGAAAATAATTAATAGATAATTTGATTTCATAATTTGTGTTTTTTGTGAATTATAAAATTACACTGCTAACACTAAATAATCATCAAAAAGAACCTTTACAAAAAACATACAATGCAAAAAAAACAGTATTTAATTCATAATAATATTATAAAACTAAGAAAACGGCCTGTTAAATAACAAAATACCCAAAAGCATAAAACAAAAAAACCACAACAATAACGTTAATGTTGTGGTAATGTATAGGTAATATACCGTAATAGTTACAATACTATACAGCCAAAATATATTCTGCAAGGCCTTGCTCGTGTACTAATCCCATCTTTTTACGCAATCTATACCTCTTTATCTCTACACTTCGTACTGAAATATTTAACATAGGAGCAATCTCCTTTGAAGTAAGATTCAGTCTTAAGTAAGCACATAATCTTAAATCATTTGAAGTCAGAGAAGGATGCAGTTGCTTTACTTTTTTGAAGAAATCCTTATCCGTATTTTCAAATGCTTCTTTAAAAACACTCCAAGAATCCTTTCCTGTTATATTTTTATTAATCGTAGAAATAACCGATTTAATACTTCTGTTTTCATCACTGTTTGTCTTTTTTAAATCTTCTTTTATAAACTCAAGCAGCTCGTTTTTACTATTCAAACTCATTGTAGAAGCGGCTAGTTCTCTATTTTTTACATCTACATCTTGAGAGAGTTGCTCATTTCTCACGCGCATTAATTGGTGCTCACTCTCAAGTTCTTTTATCTCTAACAAAAGGTTATTTTCTTCAATAAGCTTGTCTTTTTGCTTTTGATAATAACTTTTATATTTCTTGTGAATAACCCGAGCTAACAATAATAATAATATGAAATAGAGAAATAGCGCCTGATTAGTACCATACCATGGTTTTTGAATTCTAAAATTATAAACAACTACTTTTTCGAGTGTTGTATTCGCAAATCTTGCTCTCACTTTAAACACATAATCATGTGAAGGAAGGTTTTTAAAATTTACCGATGGTTTTGCACTCCAGTCGCTCCACTCGTTTTGAAAACCTTCTAGTAAATACTGATACTCTGCATTGATATACTTATTGTATTCTGGAACGGTATAACTAAAGGTTACGTTGTTTTCATTATAATTAAAAGAACCTTCTGTGGTTAACGTGATATATCTAGGCTCCTCATTTAATTTATTAGCGGTGACACTTGATAAAGAAATCCAATAATCATTAAAAGCAAGCTCATTAATATTCATAATATAATAACCATCAGTAGTGCCAAAAAGATAATCTGAATTAGAAATCTGAGCTATATTTTCGTAGCCCAACATCGAATTTGTTAAAGAAACAGGAATGGGAATACTATTTTTTTTAAGCTGATTACTTAATTTGCTTGAAGAGAAATAACTGATGTAATTTTTAGAAAACAACCAGATTTTATTCGTATTATCAACAATCATCTTTCCAGAAGTATATTCATCATTTTCAAAAACTGAACTTAATAAAGTATCTTTTTCAAATAGTTTGGTTTTATTATTTAATTTAAAAACACCTAATTTATAAGCATAATATATGACGTTATTAAACTTTACCAAGCAAGCATTTTTCCCTTTTTTAGGATTTGCATACGTTTTAATTACTTTTACATTATCTAATTTAACATTACAAACTAATCTGAATACACCTTTATATTCGTGGCTCACATAAATTTCATTGTCTTTTGTTATTTCGAAATATTTTGAAGAATAATCAAATCCTTTTATTTTATTTCTAAAAACCCACTGATTATTAACTTTTTGCAAAACAGATATTCCATAGTAATTTCCCTGTAACAATAATGCTTTGTTTCCTGGTACGGTTTCAAATTTCCAAGTTCCTGATTTAGAAAAAATAGGTTTAGCTGAACTATTTTCAATAATAAAAGTACCGGTATCGTGTCCGCAAAACAAAGTTTTATCGTATTCAAACAGTGACCAAACCTGACCTTTAGTACCTTTAATAAAAGTAAATCTATCTTGAGTATTATAGTTCCTATAGAACAATCCTTGATTTGTTCCTACATACAATTTTCCGTTAAAAAGTTTGGAACAATATACGGTCCCTAAAGCGCCTGTATCATCAACATAACTTCGAATAGGCGATTGCATATTGATACAGTTTATTCCGTTATCTAAACCTACCCAAAGATTTTTTTCGGCATCTTCAAATAATGAAAGTGCTGTATTATTACTTAACCCTTGATTTTGAGAAATATGGTACTTTATTTTTCCTTGATTTGATAAAACAAAAATCCCGTTAGAAACCGTTCCAATAGCGTAGCTCCCATCCGAAAGCAACTGACTACTATAAACACTACTATTTGATAACTCAGCATCAGCTTCGGTAATAAACTTAGTCCATTTTAATCCTACTAATTTATAAAAACCGTCTGTTTGTGTCTGAATTAAAAGTCCGTCATCGGATGCAAAAATATTAACTACTCTGTTATTTTTCAAAATTGTACTATTCGAAATCAACTTACTCTTTCCGCCTTCTATTTCGAACAAATCACCAGTGACCGTTTGGAAATAAATAGAATTTTTAGTTCTAAAAGATCGAAGTATGCCCGAATTAGGCTTAATAACCTTAAAAGCCTTCGTTTGGAGATCATAAATGTAAATTCTGTTCAACGATTGAAATAAAACCCAATGCTCATAATTTAAGATATTCCAAAATTGTTCGTCATCAAGAATTGTATTTTTTAATTTCTGACTTAAAGAATTGTATTGCAGCCTTCCATCCGTATTTCTTTTCCAGAAACCAAACTCCATGTAGCTCCCCGTAAAAACTTTTCCATCAATTACTTTAACGGATCTAATAATTGTTTCGTTAGAAGAAGGGTACAACTGCCAGCTAGCACCATTGTATTCTAAAAGCCCTTCGTTATTGGCAAAAAAAACATATTGATTTTGATCCTGAGATATCATCCAATTTTGATTTCCTGCGCCATAATGATTCGGGGCATATTTCACTATTGGAGGCAACTCCTGCGAAAAAGCAAAAGAAGAAACGAAGACGAACAGAATATATAATTTTGTTTTCAATGGGTTTGGGATTTATTATATTTCAAAAATAAAACTAAAAACGGCATTTATCATCCGAAAAGAAATAATTAAACTATACAGCATGAAAAATTAGGATGCAAAAACCAAATCTAATTTAAAATATTAGAATTAGCTAAAATTTGTGATTCGTTCAATCCCTTTTCTCTATTCAAAATTGATTACTTTTGTGAAAACACATTATTTTTTATGCAAGTTGACTTTTCCAAAATAGATCCAAAGAAAAATATAATAATAAAAGGGGCACAAGTACACAATTTAAAAAATGTGGATGTTGTGATTCCGCGCAATAAATTAGTGGTAATCACTGGTCTTTCTGGCTCCGGAAAATCCAGTTTAGCCTTTGACACCTTGTATGCTGAGGGACAACGCCGTTATGTAGAAAGTTTGTCTTCTTACGCCAGACAGTTCTTGGGAAGACTAGACAAACCTAAAGTAGAGTACATTAAAGGTATTGCACCTGCTATTGCCATTGAGCAAAAAGTAAACACTACTAACGCTCGTTCTACAGTAGGTACTTCTACTGAGATTTACGATTATATGAAATTGTTATTTGCCCGAATCGGGAGAACCTTTTCACCAATTTCTGGTCAAGAAGTAAAAAAGAATACGGTTACTGATGTTGTTGCTAATGTCAAAAAACTTGATTTAGAAAGCAAATGGCTACTCCTCGCACCAATTCATCTCGAAGAAGGTCGTAAACTAGAGGATAAGCTTAAAGCATTGTTACATCAAGGGTTCGCTCGAATTTTAGTTGACAATCAAATGATTCGTTTAGACGAAATCGATCAGCATCCACTAGACAAAAAAGATATATTACTAATAGTTGATCGAATTGTAGTAAAAGACGAAGAAGAATTCTTTAATCGTCTTGCTGATGCGGTGCAAACTGCTTTCTATGAAGGAAAAGGTATCTGTTATTTACAAGAATTAAATTCTGATAAAAGGTTTTCTTACTCCAATAATTTCGAACTCGACGGAATTACTTTCCTAGAGCCAAATGTTCATTTGTTTAGCTTCAACAACCCTTACGGCGCTTGTCCAGTATGTGAAGGATATGGAAACATTATAGGTATCGATGCTGAACTAGTTACCCCAAACACTTCTTTATCTGTATATGAGAATGCCATCTTTCCTTGGCGAGGCGAAAGCATGAGCTGGTTCCGCGATGAACTGGTCAACAACGCTTACAAATTTGATTTCCCCATTCACAAACCTTTCTATCAGTTAACCGACGAACAAAAAGAGTTAATATGGCAAGGAAACCAATATTTTCAAGGTCTAAATGACTTTTTTAAAGAATTAGAAGAAAAAAATTATAAAATACAAAATCGCGTGATGCTTAGTCGTTACCGTGGCAAAACAAAATGCCATGCTTGCAAAGGAAAGCGTTTGCGCATTGAGGCTTCTTATGTAAAAATCAATTCAAAAACGGTTTCTGACTTAGTCGATTTACCAATTAAGCATTTAGTTACTTTTTTCGAAGGAATCGAATTAGACGTCTATGAAAAACAAATTGCAAGACGTTTGCTACTAGAAATCAATAATAGATTGTCTTTTTTAACCGAAGTAGGTTTAGATTATCTAACCTTAAATAGAAACTCTTCCACTCTTTCCGGTGGAGAATCACAACGCATCAACTTGGCTACTTCACTGGGAAGTAGTTTAGTGGGGTCGATGTATATCTTGGATGAGCCAAGTATTGGGTTACATCCAAAAGATACCGAACGCTTAATAAAAGTATTGATTTCGCTTCGTGATTTAGGAAATACTGTTATAGTCGTTGAACACGATGAAGATATTATGAAAGCCGCCGATATGATTATCGATATTGGTCCTGAAGCCGGCTCCTTCGGTGGAGAATTAGTTGCTCAAGGTACCTATGAGGAAATTTTAAAATCTACTTCATTAACCGCGCAATATCTTAACGGAGATTTAGAAATTTCAGTCCCAAAAAAGCGTAGAAAATTCAAAAATTTCATCGAAATAAAAGGAGCTAGAGAAAATAACCTGCAAAATATTGATGTTACTTTTCCATTAGATGTACTTACGGTAATCACAGGTGTTTCTGGAAGTGGAAAAAGTACGCTGATTAAGAAAATATTATTTCCTGCCATGCAAAAGAAACTAGATAATGCAGGTGAAAAAGCAGGTCAGTTTAGCGAGATCTCAGGCTCTTTTTCTCAAATAAAGCACATTGAATATGTAGATCAAAACCCGATAGGGAGAAGCTCCCGTTCAAACCCTGTGACTTACATCAAGGCGTATGATGACATAAGAGAATTGTATGCCAAAGAAAAATTGTCTAAAATAAGAGGTTACCTCCCAAAACACTTTTCTTTTAATGTCGATGGAGGCCGATGCGAAACCTGTAAAGGAGAAGGTTCCATCAACGTAGAAATGGTTTTTATGGCCGATGTTCAATTGCCTTGCGAAACTTGTAATGGTAAACGATTTAAGAAGGAAGTACTTGAAGTTACTTTTGCAGGAAAAAACATCAACGATATCCTGACCATGACTATCGATGATGCGGTAGCATTCTTTGAAACTAACGAGCAACATAAAATCACACAAAAACTAAAACCATTGCAAGATGTAGGTTTGGGCTATGTTCAATTAGGGCAATCCTCTTCTACTTTATCCGGTGGTGAAGCCCAAAGAATAAAACTAGCTTCTTTCCTTGTAAAAGGAGCAACAAAAGAAAAAGCATTGTTTGTATTTGACGAACCCACAACGGGATTGCATTTCCATGATATAAAGAAACTTTTAGCCTCTTTTGACGCCCTGATAGAAAAAGGACATTCGATACTAGTTATAGAACACAATCTGGATCTTATAAAATGTGCCGACTGGATCATTGATTTAGGCCCTGAAGGTGGCGAAAACGGAGGACAATTACTAGCCGTTGGAACTCCGGAAGAAATTGTAAAAAACAAAAAGTCAATTACCGCTCATTATTTAAAAGACAAACTGTAAGCAAAATAATATAGACAAAAAAAATAGCCTTGTATAAAATACAAGGCTATTTTTTTTTTACTTAAAACAGTTAATTAGTTGTAGCATTTATCTTCAAATGCATTCCCATCTTCATCAATGGCAACTAATATTCTTTGCTCACGCGAAGAAATAAAGCTTCGGTACATCCAAGGAATTGACCATAAACCTAATGTAGCACAAGAATAAAGAAAATTGATATTATGATTTACTTTAATTCCTTTTTTTGATAAAACAGCGAAAGGTAATTTATCATTTCTCTCTTCTATCACAAACCCTTTATTAATTTTTTCCTTAAGAATTTTAGAGAATTTAATTTTATTCTCATCGTTGGTTAACTCTTGGTTTTTCATAATAATCAAATGATTAAATTTCAATATTGTTGTATTAAGTCAAACAATAATGATATAACAAATTTATGCCGTTATTCACTCTCCTACAATACCCACTTTTAGTGATATTTTAAAAAATTGTATCTCTAACAAAGTTTATATATTTCAATCACAAATGTATTTATCAAAGCAATCAATCTTGTTATGTAATAATCCTATAAGTTTATAAAATTTACATAATCTGTAAGTTAGAAACCAAAAAAAAACTTGTTAGAGAAAACTATTTATAAAATAATTTCCTCTAACAAGTTTTTATAATTTAGACCTAAAATGCGTTAACGAATTCCTACTTTCTTTAATAAACTAGCCAACACTCCGTTTATTTCTTTAGAAACTTTAAACTTATAATTGAGATAAACATAAGCAATAGTAACTAAAACCGACTTCATACCAATAGCAATTATAGGATGTAAAGGAAACTCCCAGAAATAAAATGCTAAAAACAATATAAAAGTCAATATTAATGAAGTCACAGTTTGTTTTGTAAAAGGGTATAAATGCATCCTCTTAACTACAAAAAGTAATTTAGCTAAACTATATAAGGTTATAGACAATAATGTCGCAAAAGCAGATCCTAGGATTCCGTATAGTGGTATAAAGATCATATTTAAAGCTATTGTAATAAACACTAAGAACAGCCCTAAAAACAGCACCATACGATAGTATTTTGAATTAAATATTATCGCGTTATTATTCCCTAAAATTAAATCAAAATATTTTGACATACCAATCATAAAAACAACTGATATTCCGCCGCTATACTCCTTTGGGACTAACTCATATAACTGATTGATATTAACAAAAATACAAAGCATTACAAAACCACCTACTACTTGAAGATTGATCGAAGTTTTTTTATACAAATCATTCAGTTCATCATGCTTATTTTCATGCATCAACTTTGCTGTAATGGGATATACAATTTGGTGCATAGCACGACTAGGAACTGAAATAACTAATGCAATGTATGTTGCAACAGAATAATACGCTATGTTTTCAATCACCATGTATTGATTTAGCATTAACTTATCACCATCCAAAAGTAAATTAGCCACACTACCTGACAGAATAATATAAAAAGTGTATTCTAACACCTCTTTTACATTATCTGGAATCGTAAATTGAAATCTAGGTTTCTTTATTTTAAAGGCATAAAACATTGTAATTACTAAGGCGAAAAAGTAAATTCCAGACGTCACATATACAAAATCAACAACAGTTATCCATTTAAAATATACTCCTATTAAAGCAAACAACGAAAATAATCGCAAACCAACTTCTTTAATAAAATTTCCAAAAACAGAATGCATGTGTACACGTGCCCAAGCATAAAAAATTTCGAAATACGCCATACATAATCCGGTAAACGGAATTAGCCAAATAAAAGTTTTAACAATTGGATTCTTTTTAGAAACAAAAAAAACCAAATCATCAAAGAAAAAAAGGCCAATAAAAGCTAAGGGGATGCATAGTAGTATAGGAAATAATACCGTAAAAGATAAAAACCGCTCTCGCTCCTCCTCTGTATTGTATTGAGAATAAAATTTTACTAAAGTATTTTGCATACCAATAGCAAAAAGTGGCATAATAACATTAGCCGCCGATAAAATATAATTTGTTACCGCATAATAAGTAGCACCAAGAAAAATTGGGTATAAATAAAGTGTATTAATAGCTCCTACACCAAAACCGATGTACGTTATTATTGTATTTTTTAAGGACTGATTTAATACTATTCCCATTCTTACTTATTGTGAGATGCAGTAATCTCTTTATATTATTTATTAAGCAGTTTCACCAGTTCTTTAGTGAGATTCTTTCTAGAATATTGTTGTAAACCAACGCCATTTGCCTGTAATTTGCCTTGCAAAAATTGATTGTAAAAATCCAAAATTACACTTTTTAATTTCACTTTCTCTGAATAATCAAAAAACACCCCAGTATTTGTATTTGTTATTATTTCTGCAAAATCAGAGCTCTTGGGTCCGATAGCAACAATTGGTCTGTTCGAAACCATATATTCAAATAATTTCCCCGGAATAATGCTCTTAGTATCTTCAGAATCAATTTCGATTAATAACAAAACTTGCGATTTACGTTGATGAGCAATCGCTTCCTCATGCGAAACATACCCCAGATTATTCAGATAAGGATTTAATCCAAATTGCGAAATAGTTTCCAGCACTTCCTGACTTACGGCCCCTATCAACTTAATCTCTAAATGTGATTTAAACTCCGGAATATCTTTAATCAACTCTACGAAGGACTCCCATAAAATCATAGGGTTTCGCTCAGAAAGAAAAGAACCAATGTGCGCCAAACTGAATTTATTATCCAATGGCTGTGTTTCTATATTCTCGACATCATATCCATTTGTAATTACCGCAATAGGCTTGCGTGTAATGGCTTCAAATTCTGTTTTTGTAGTCTTGCTCGTAACAATAATCGTATCTGCCGTATTCAAAACTTTACGTTCTAACATTTTATGCTTTTTAGTGGCATAATTTGATAATCGTAACGATTTATGATAACCAATAGTCGTCCATGGATCTCTAAAATCAGCAAACCACTTTAAATCTAATTTTTTCTTCAATCCCAATCCTATAAGGTGCAAACTATGCGGTGGTCCTGAAGTAACAATAGTGTCAATATTGTTTTCTACGATGTATTTTTCTAAATAAGAAATAGAGGGCTTAACCCATAAAAAACGAGCATCAGGAATAAACAAATTACCACGTATCAAAAGAAAAAGTTTATCGATAAAAGATTGTTTTTTTTGATTTGGAATAATTCCAGAACTTATCTTCTTGGTTTTATTTTTCGAAAAAAAAGAAGCTAATTGGTAAGGTTCAAAAATTTTCTGCTTCAAGACAATTGCCTTATCTGAAACTTCTTTTACTAAGTTTTCATCAACAATAGGATACGTAGGATTCTCCGGAATATAAACTATAGGCTGAATTCCAAAATCCGGCAAATATTTTACAAATTTAAGCCAGCGTTGAACACCTGGTCCTCCTGCTGGTGGCCAGTAATAGGTTATGATAAGGACTTTCTTTGATTCCAAAGTTTAAGGTTTAAGGTTTAAGGTTTCGAAACCCAACAAAATCGATATTAAAAAAACTTTAAACTTTAGACTTTAAACTTTTTTTCCTTTCATAATAAATTCCTCCCACTAAAAGCAATAACATCCCTACAGCACTAATTAAAGTAATAGTACTTCCAGTTTTTATTACTTGTGGTTCAAACTTAAACTCAATAGTATGTTCTCCCCCAGGAATAATCAAAGCTCTCAATACATAATCAACAGGGAAGTGCTCTGTCTTTACGCCGTCAATGTAGGCATTCCATCCATCTTCATAATAGATCTCAGAGAAAACCGCTAAGCCTTCGTTTTTATTATTAGAAGTGTATTTTATATAATTGGGTTTGTATATGTCTATTTTAATTGTTCCTGATGTGTCTAAATTTCTTTTTAAACGCGCATTTTTAAATTTATCACCATACAGATGAATATTGAAAATAGCTGCTTTCTTAGTATCCACTTCGTTTAGCAATTTCATTTCATCATTAGACTTATTTACTAATTTGACATCATTAACAAACCAGGCATTTCCATTAGCATTTGGATTTACCGTTGGGAATTCTTTTCCTTCTTTATCGGTCTGAATGATATATTTAACATTCAACATGTTTAGGATTTCCATGTTGTTTTTAGCGATTTGATAATCAAACAGCTGCTGTACTTTTCTAGGTTTTGCAGCGTGATACCCTCCAATAGATTTATGAAAATATGAAGCTCTCGCACTCGAAAAATTACCGCTCACCTCAAAAACACGATAATGACTCGTGTCTTTTAATATCATGGCATCTGAAGGCGTTTCCTGAAAAGGTACTTCAACTTCTCTTCCGCTGACAAAATCTTTAGCAGAAACATAATTCTTATCCACAAAAAACAAGTCGGAAACCATAAATAATCCAACAAGTATTATAGCCGTATTCTGAGCAATTTTGTTTTTTATAAATAACCAAAGAACTCCGGCAGACAGAAGAATAAAAAATCCAGAACGTAACAAATCTGCACTATACAAACTCATCCTGTCGCCTTTAAGGGCATCAACAAATCCAGGTCCGTAACTTTCTCGATAATATCCGTCATTAGCACCTGAAAAGCTAAACATACTTTTACTTAAAAACAAAACTACGATAAGTCCTAAAGCCACTGCTCCTGAATGCCAAAGAGCCTTCCATTGCATTTCTTTATCTAATTTAAAAAATGACTGTAATCCAATAATTGCTAAAACAGGGAAACATAATTCTAAAATTACCTGTATTGAAGAAACTGCTCTAAACTTATTGTACATGGGTACATAGTCAATAAAGAAATCAGTCAATACTGGAAAGTTTTTCCCCCAGGAAAGTAATAATGCAGTAATTGCTCCAGCAAGAAAAACATATTTAATTTTTCGCTCATCAATAAATAAAGCTATAATTCCCAAAAAGAAAACTACAACCCCAATATAAGCTGGTGCTGCAACAATAGGTTGGTCTCCCCAATAAGTTGGCATCCCTTTTACATAATCAGCTGCTTGTGCTTCAGGAACTCCTTGCCCAATCATGAATTCATACATTTTACTATCTGGACCTAGCGCTTCATGGTTTGATCCACCAAAAAGTCTTGGCGCAATCAAATTGAAACTTTCTGCTAGTCCGTAGCTATATTCCGTAATATAATCCCTAGTCATAGCGCTTGAAGAAGTGCTTTTTGAACCATCAGGATTAAAAGTCAATTCGCTTTTTCCCCTAGTACTAAAAGTGGCATATTCAGAAGTAGCCAGTAAATTGGTTGCATTGGCACCGATGGCAAATATCCCTGCAATTGCCAAGACTCCAAGTGAATTTAAAAGTGATTTATATGATTTGTCTTTAATATCTAAATAGATAAAGTAAGCCGAAAGTATCAGCAAGAAAATCAATAAATAATAGGTCATTTGAAAGTGATTGGCATTAATTTCCAATGCTGTCGCAAACATAGTAAGCAACCCACCCACAACATATTTTTTTCGGTATACCAGTATAAAACCAGCAATTACAAGTGGCATATAAGCAATAGCATGTGCTTTAGCATTATGTCCTACACCAAGTATTATAATCAAATAAGTAGAAAACCCGAAAGCTAGGGCACCAAAAAAGGCCTTTAGTGGATCTGTTTTTAAAACTAATAGTAAGCCATAAAACCCTAAGAAGTATAAAAATAAATAATCTGCCGGACGAGGTAAAAAACGCAAAGCGTCATCTATTGCACCTATAAAATCGTAAGGATACTTTGCCCCTAATTGATAGGTTGGCATTCCTCCAAAAGCACTGTTTGTCCAATAGGGCTCCACATGTTCAGCAGCTCTAAAGTCATTTTGCTCTTTGGCCATACCTGTATATTGAGCAATATCAGATTGGTAAATTTGTTTTCCCTGCAAAACGGGATAAAAATAGATTAAAGAGACGAGAACAAAACCAAGAATGGCTAAAGCGTGCGGGTAAAATTTATTGATAATTTTCAAATTTCCAGATTTATTTTTAAAATATGAGACTGTTAATTAGGGCAAATCTAATCTATTTCTTCGTAATCGACATAATCCCCTACTTTTTTGGTTTCCCTTGGTTTCGTGGAATTAGAGGTATTATAAATTACTTCGTCATTAGACTGTGCTTTCTTCCAAGAAGTATCTTGAGTTTTATTTTGCTGTTGCTGAAAATTCTCTCCTGCTTTTTGTACTACTTTTTTAACGAGTAAAGGCAAAAATAACTTCGCCAAAAACTTAAAAATATAATAGAAAGCCAGAATGTAAAACAGTACTCTTATAAAACCCGTAAAGGAGGCAGTTTGCATAATCAAATATTTTTTAGCAAAATTAATAAAACCATCTCGAAATTTCGGGACAAAATTAAAATATCATTCTTAAATAAATGATAAAATATAGTACATTTGAACAGCGTTATTACTTTTAAACCCAAAAAACAATATGTCAAAACTTAAAATAGTACTTGCTGCTGTGATTTTTATGTTTCCAATAATTCACTATGGTCAACATACTGATCAGATTAATTCAAATAGACCTGGTGAAACAATGTCTGCCTTTGCTGTTGGAAAATCCGTGATTCAAGTGGAAACCGGAATTTACGGTATTCAAGAGAACCACCGCTTATTAGGGTATGACGCTAAAGGATTTGGATTAGATTTAACTTTACGATATGGCGCATTACTCGAGCGCTTAGAATTTATAGCCGATTTGCAATACCAAAATGAAGACTTCACAACTCCATATAGCAATACTAAGAAATCCGATTTAAAGCAAACGGTTTTAGGTGCAAAATACCTAATCTACGATCCGTTTAAAAATCACGAAAATAAAATTAATATTTATAGTTGGAAAGCCAATCATTCTTTCAATTGGCATCAATTAATTCCTGCAGTGTCTGTATTTGCCGGTGCAAACTTCACGATGAAAGATAACCCCTATTATTTTTCTCCTGATGCCAGTATCTCGCCAAAAGCCATGCTGATAACACAAAATCATTTAGGTGATGGAACTTGGGTTTTTGTGACAAACATAATAGCAGACTATATAGGTACTGATTATCCAAGTTACAGCTATGTACTAACATTGACAAAAGGATTCAATGATAAATGGTCTGGGTTCGTTGAAAACCAAGGATTTAAAAGTGATTTTTACAGTGACGCCATCCTTAGAGGCGGTGCTGCTTACTTGCTAAACAACGACATGCAAATTGACGCTTCAATAAGCACCAATTTTAAAGATACACCAACCGTCCTTTATGGAGGAATAGGATTTTCTTGGCGCTATGATGCGCGTTATAAAGAAGTGCGAATGAGCATCGACAGTGGTGACAATTCCAAATCAAAATCGCAGAAGAAAGTGGAAAAAAAGAATAAAAAACGCAAAGATCAAATTCAATCTACACAATAAAAAAACATAATGATTACTATAAAAGAAGCTATTACAAAAAAGGAATTAACGACATTCATAAAATTCCCTTTTTCACTATATAAAGACAATGAATTCTGGGTGCCACCAATTATTGCCGATGAATTAGAATCATTCGATAAAACTAAAAATCCTGCCTTTGAAAATGCAGAAGCTTATTTTTACATCGCGTATAGAAATGACGAAATAGTAGGTAGAATTACCGCTATTATCAACTGGAGCGAAGTAAATGACCAGCAAAAAAAGAAAGTCCGCTTTGGATGGTTTGACGTTATAGACGACATTGAAGTAACCAAAGCCTTACTCGAAAAAGTTTATGAACTAGGTCGCAAAAACAATCTAGAACACGTAGAAGGACCTATGGGTTTTTCTAATTTAGATAAAGTAGGCGTGCTTACTGAAGGCTTTGACCAACTAGGAACCATGATCACTTGGTACAACCCTCCTTATTACGCTACTCATTTTGAAAAACTGGGTTACGTAACTGAAAAAGAGTATATCGAAAGTAAATTTCCTTTTAAAAATGTAAAGCTTGAAGCTTTTGATAAAGCGCAAGAAATAATCAAAAGAAGGTACCAGCTTAAAGCACTAAATTTCAAAAAAACAAAAGACGTGATGCCTTATGTAGACAAGATGTTTGATTTATTCAATGCTTCTTACGCTAGTTTATCTTCATTTGTTCCAATAACCGACATTCAAAAAGAGTATTTTAAGAAAAAATACATCAGCTTCATCAATCCCGAATACATAAAATTTGTAGAGGATAAAGACCAGAATCTAGTTGCTTTTGCCATCGTGATGCCTAGTTTTTCTAAAGCATTACAAAAAGCAAACGGCAAACTTTTCCCTTTTGGATTTTACCATTTATTAAACGCCAGAAAAAATAGTAAAGACGTTACTTTTTACCTGATTGGAGTTCATCCAGACTACCAAAGCAAAGGAGCGCATGCTATAATTTTTAAAGAGTACCATACTACTTTTACCGAAAAAGGAATAGAAAACTGTATTAGAACCCCAGAATTAGCCGATAATCATGCGATTCATGCAATTTGGAAAAACTTTGACCCAAAAATTATTTGTCGAAGAAAAACATTTAGAAAAGAACTTTAAAAAAAGTTTTTAGTAATCAGTTCTTCTTTCGATTTTCTATAAAAACACAATATCCATTAGCGCAAACTAATGGATATTTTTTTATTTTTTATTTAAGTCAAAGCTATTCTTTGCAATCAATTTTATTGTACACTAAATTTCCGTCAAATTTGATTTTCGTTTTATCTTTAAAAGCCATTTTCCCATTGATTTCAATAATTTCACCACAGCCCTCCACATAAGTATTTGCGTCTTTTTTTAGAAAAACCAATTTGCCTTTAAATTGATTGATATCATTTATATCAGCAGTAAGTGTAATGGTGTCCTTTTCAATTATGGCTTGGCAACATTCTTTGGCTGCTGTTTCCAGAGGCGCTTCAACTTTTACCTGAGGAACACTCACTTCTTCTTTTTTACTATTCATACAATAGGTAGACAAAGCCAATATTATAACAGTAGAAACCAAATATACATTTTTCATGTTTATTTTTTTTTACTATTAATAGACTAGTAAATTTAGCTAAAAAAACAAAAAACCATTCATAAAACGAATGGTTTTTGTTATCACATTCCCATAAAGAGAATCTAAAAATAGTAGAGTATTATGCGTCTAAATCAACTTTTGTTTTAGATGCAATCTCTTTATAAGTACCATTTTCTAATTTCTCACGTATAGCTTCAAACGCAACAAGAGTCTCATCAATATCAGATAATGTATGAGGAGCCGTTGGAATTACACGCAATAAAATCATTCCTTTTGGAATCACAGGATAAATCACAATCGACAAGAAAATACCGTGATTTTCTCTCAAGTCATTTACCATTACCATAGCTTCCGGAACACTTCCTTCAAGATAAACAGGTGTCACACAGGTATTTGTGTCCCCAATATTAAATCCTCTGCTTCTTAAACCGCTTTGTAAAGCATTAACATTCTCCCAAAGTTTAGCTTTTAATTCTGGATGATTACGCAACAAATCTAAACGCTTCAATGAACCAATTACTTGAATCATTGGTAGTGATTTAGCAAACATTTGAGAACGTAAGTTGTATTTTAGATAATCAATAATGTCTTTATCAGCTGCAATAAAAGCACCAATGTTAGCCATTGATTTTGCAAAAGTCGAAAAGTAAACATCAATATCATCTTGAACTCCTTGCTCCTCACCTGCCCCAGCACCTGTTTTTCCCAGTGTACCAAAACCATGTGCATCATCAACCAGTAAGCGGAAATTGAACTTTTGCTTCATCGCAACAATCTCTTTCAGTTTACCTTGTTGACCGCGCATTCCAAAAACACCTTCAGTAATAAAAAGAATTCCTCCCCCTGTTACTTCAGCTAATTTAGTAGCACGCTCTAAGTTTTTTTCCATACTTGCAAGATCATTGTGACGGTATGTAAAACGTTTCCCCATGTGCAAACGGACACCATCAATAATACAGGCATGAGCATCAACATCATAAACAATTACATCATTTTTTGTAACCAATGCGTCAATTGTTGACATAATTCCCTGGTACCCAAAATTCAATAAATAAGCAGATTCCTTCATTACAAAAGCAGCCAATTCATTCTCTAATTGCTCATGGTATTTTGTATGACCACTCATCATTCTCGCGCCCATAGGATAGGCTGCACCATATTCACTCGCTGCATCGGCGTCTGCTTTTCTCACCTCTGGGTGATTCGCTAAACCTAAATAGTCATTCAAACTCCAGTTCAAAACCTCTTTTCCACCAAACTGCATTCTAGGACCTAATTCACCTTCTAACTTAGGAAAAACAAAATATCCCTCCGCTTGCGAAGCCCATTTCCCTAAGGGTCCTTTATTGTTCTGAATCCTTTCGAATAAATCTTTTACCATAATATATTTAAGTAATAATTTTAATTTTAAGAAGTTGCAAAAATAAATATTTAAATCTTAAAAAAGGATTTTATGTCACTTTTTTTTAGTACCCGTCCTGCGCGTTCGTATTTTCGTTATGAAAAACGACTGTTATACCATGGTCAGAACCGCAAAAATTCGTTTTCAATAATAAACTTTGTACCTTTGAATAAATATTTCAATTCGACTTAATTTATGGCACTAGATACAAAAGAATTAAAATTGGCTGTTCTAATTGACGCAGACAATGTTCCCTATAGCAATGTGAAAGGAATGATGGAAGAAATAGCTAAATACGGAACACCTACAACCAAACGTATATATGCCGACTGGACGAAGCCTAATGCTGGAGGCTGGAAAAGTGTTTTATTAGAACATGCAATTACGCCAATTCAACAATACAGCTATACAGTTGGAAAAAACTCTTCAGATTCGGCAATGATTATTGACGCTATGGATTTATTGTATTCTGATAAAGTAGATGGATTCTGTATCGTTTCTAGTGATTCTGACTTTACACGATTAGCGATACGATTAAGAGAATCTGGAATGAAAGTTATTGGAATTGGAGAGAAAAAAACACCTAATTCCTTTATTGTTGCCTGTGATCGATTTATTTATATCGAAGTTTTAGACGGTGCTATTCAGAAAAAAGCAAAAAAACGCTCTGCAGACACTAAAAAACCTGCTGGAAAACCTGCTGGAAAAACGATCGAGAAACCTGTTGAGAAATCATTAAACAAAATAGATACACAAACCATAGAGCTAATAGAAACTACTATAGAAGACATTTGTGATGATGACGGTTGGGCGTTTCTTGGTGATGTTGGAAACCTCATCGTAAAAAGAAAACCCGAATTTGACCCTAGAAATTATGGTTTTGCAAAATTGACTCCAATGTTAAAATCTTTGACTGATATCCTAGAAATCGACGAAAGAGAATCGGAGAAAAAAGGAATCAAACACGTTTATGTACGATTGCGTTTCAGCTAGACGAATTGTTTAACTATAGTATATAAGTCTTCTTTTTTAATTGGCTTAGATAAATAATTATTCATTCCTATTTCTGCAACTCGTGCTTTTGTGCTTTCCATAACATCAGCTGTTACCGCAATAATAGGAATGTTCACATTTTCTACTCCTACAGCACCGCCTCTTATTGCGATTGCTGCTTCGTAGCCATCCATAACTGGCATTTGAAGATCCATCAAAACAATATCAATCTTATTTGTTTTAAATACATCCAATCCTTCCTGACCATTATTTGCATATAAAACAGTGGTGTTCAACCATTTTTTAGTAATCATTTTAATCACCATCTGGTTCATTGCATTGTCTTCAACCACTAAAATAGTTTTTCCGCCCAAGTCATAAACAACTATTTCAGCAGGTACTATTTCACTTTTTTTAATTTCAACTACATCCAAATCAATTGTAATTTTACAACTTGTACCTTTATCCACTACACTTTCTATTTTTATTATTCCATCCTGCATATCCACCAACGTTTTTACAATGAACAAACCTAAACCAAGTCCCCCGAATTTTCTTTTGTTATCAATATTATTTTGAGAAAAAGAATCAAAGATACTTTCCATTTTTTCTTTTGGTATTCCCACTCCTGAGTCAGAAACATTCATTATCAAACTAACCTTATTATCATCCTTCAGCAGAACACTAACATTAAAATTCACAAAGCCCTCTGATGTAAATTTAATAGCATTACTTAGCACATTATTTACAAGCTGTACTAATCTAGTTTCATCCCCTTTAACAATCTCAGGAAGATCATTTGTCATCGAAAATTGAAATTCTAATCCTTTATCTTTCGCTCGAATTTCCGCACTATTCTTTAAACCCTGAAAAAAATTCATTGGGCTAAAATCCACTTTTTCTAATTTCAATTCCTTTTTTTCAATTTTAGAAAAATCTAAAATATCATTTACTGAACTTAGTAAACCATGGGAAGAATATTTTATGACTTCGCAATTCTTTCTAATTTTTTCATCTTCTACTTCACTAGCCACAGAATCTATTAAATTTATAATAGCATTTAATGGTGTTCGCAACTCATGACTGATATTAGATAAAAAATAAGTTTTTAGATCATTCATCTCCTCTGAACGAATCAAAGCAATACGATTCAGCTCATTTTTTTCATTTTTCAAACTTCTTATTAGATTAGACATTGAAAGCGAAAGAAAGACAACTTCCATGCCAGTACCTAATTTTGAACTATTTTGAGTCAAAAAATTGCTAGGTAGTATTCCAAAATTATGCAATATAAACACGGTAAATCCCACAATCAAAAACAAAATACCTGCCGAGAAAAAAGAGTCTACTGGTTTCCGTTTGTAATACAGGTAAATTATAGAGTACACAATCAATACTAGAAATACTAATGTCAGAATGTTTATCAGTAGGTAACTTAGCAGCAAAAGTGACGGAAATAAAACCACGCAGACAAATAACAGCAAAAGCAGCATATAAGAAACATTAAACAAAATGTAAATCGTTTTACTGTGCTTTTTAACTTTTAAAAATACTTCGCTATATTTTCCAGAGAAAAAAACTGCAATTATAGCAATAAAAAGCAAGGCATGGTCTGAAAACCATCCTGCATAAGGGGTCACAAATTCGTAGAAAAAACCATCTAAAGCGAATTGCAACAGCCCTACAAAAACAACATACAGACTATAATATAAAAAAGTTTTATTCCCTAAGGCAAAAAAGAAAAAAAAGTAAATAACAGCTACGATTGCCAAAATGCCGTAAAAAAATCCAAAAACTAACTGCTCAAAAGAAATCTTCCGTATAAAATTATCTGCATTGCGTAAAGTTAGTGGGATTTTCAGCACCTCTCCATCACTTTTTAAATGTAAAAAAAAAATTAAATTTGAATTAGGTTGGATGTCAATCTTAAAAATTGTCCTGCGATTATCATATGTTCGTTTAGAAAAGGGAATCCCATCTCCACTAACTGCTTTAGAAACCTTACCAGACACCTGATCAATCGTATATAACTCAGCAAGATTAGTTATGGGCAAAGCTGTTTCCAAATAATAATGTAAATCTGAATCAGTGGGGTTTTGAAGTCCAAAATTTGCCCAAAAATTATTTTGCGTAAAACCTAAATCATCAATTGCCGTTTTTAATGCTTTAGGATCCAATGCATCATAATGCATCATTATATATTTAATATCTAATTCTCTTTCACCGACATCTGTTATAGAAGTATAGCTATGTAAAGATATTTCCTCAGGCAATGCATCCGCCTGAAATATATATTGCGAATATGCATTGGAAAAAATGAAAAAGAAAATTATAAAAGCATTAATGAGGGTAGTGTTTTTCTTCATTCTTATATTTTATTCTTTGTATTTATCGTATTTAAGTAAAACTAATTTTTCAGATTTCCTTAGCTGTTTTCCACGGTGCGAAATATATAAATATTTTTTTTTTTTATAATAGTAAAATATGCGAAAGAACTTATATTCTTACTAAATTAGAGGTCTACAAAAAACTTTAATATGAGAATAAAATTTTTTACTTATGGAATTGCCGTCTTTATTAGTAGCATGGCATCGCATTTTTACTTCAACACGGGGTTGCTCTTCCCTATTATTATTCTACTCCTTTTAGTTATTGGCTTTTTTAATATCATACAACCTAAACATGCCATTCTTAGAAATTTTCCCGTTTTGGGTTATTTCAGGTATTCTTTTGAAAGCATAGCTCCTGAGATACAGCAATATTTCATTGAACGAAATACAGATGGAAAACCATTTTCAAGAAGTGAACGCGCCCTTGCTTACCAAAGAGCGAAAAACATAGATGCCACTACTCCATTTGGAACACAATTAGACATTAATCAATCCAATTATGAAGGGATTAAACATTCTGTCTTTCCAGTTAAAGTCAATCACGATTTACCGCGAATTCTAGTGGGCGGGCAAGATTGCACGCAGCCGTACTCTGCTTCGTTGCTAAATATTTCAGCAATGAGTTTTGGTTCCTTGAGCGAGAATGCAATCGTAGCGCTTAACAAAGGAGCACTTAAAGGAAATTTCTATCATAATACTGGTGAAGGCGGGCTAACCGAATTTCACCTACATGGTGGTGACGTAACTTGGCAAATAGGTACTGGATATTTTGGCTGCCGCAGTGATGAAGGAAATTTTGATGCTGAAAAATTCACCGAAAAAGCCAATACCCCTTTTGTAAAGATGATTGAAATAAAATTATCACAAGGAGCAAAACCAGGTCATGGAGGCGTATTACCCGCAGAAAAAAACACAGAGCAAATCGCAAAAATAAGAGGAGTTAAACCGCACACAACCATTCTTTCTCCTCCCAGCCATAGTGCATTTCATGATGCTAGTGGCTTAATATAATTCGTTGCTTTACTACGCCAATTATCTAATGGAAAACCTATTGGCTTTAAGCTATGCATAGGGCAGACAAACGAGTTTGAATCAATTTGCCAAGAAATGATTCTGCAAAATTGTTTTCCCGATTTCATAACAGTTGATGGAGCTGAAGGTGGAACGGGCGCTGCGCCATTGGAGTTTTCAGATGGAGTAGGAATGCCATTTGAACCTGCACTTATTTTTGTGAACAAAACATTAATTAGGTTAAACATTCGAGACAAAATACGCGTAATATGCAGTGGCAAAATAATCTCAGGTTACTCCATACTAAGAGCAATAGCAATGGGAGCAGATATGTGCAACAGCGCCAGAGGTTTTATGTTTTCCTTAGGTTGTATTCAAGCATTGCGATGCAATAACAATACTTGTCCTACTGGTGTTGCCACTCAAAATAAAATGCTAATGAAAGGCTTGGTTGTGACAGATAAATCAGAACGAGTTTATCATTTCCATAAAAATACTTTGCATGCGGCAAATGAACTTCTTGCCGCAGCAGGAAAGTCGAGCTATGAAGAAGTTGACGGCAGTATTTTTATGCGTGGAGATGAATTCTCGCATCTGGCTGATCTGTATTTCCCAGACAACTTGGGAAGCGTTACGCAGTACTAAAAGAAAATTAATATCCACAAAAAAGAGGGCTATTGAAGCCCTCCAATTGTTAATTCTGATTTACCATTATCAACTCATACATTAAAAAAGTATAGCTGAATATTGCAATGTCATTCTCATGTGAAGATTGACATACACAAGTAATTAATCAAAACCACATATCAAAGATATTAAAAATTATCTTAAAATAACTGTAAATCAATAGTTTAACTAACAATTAACCAAATAGCAAGTTGACTTTAAACAATCTTTAAGTTTACTTCTACTTTATTAATAAGTTCACATCAATCACGTCTTTTTTAAGTGTTTTCCAAATTACTATTTCATTACCAAATTAAAACGAAAGTCAGTTCCTCTGATATTCCAATAAAAAAGGAGGCCTTGTTACAGACCTCCAATTTTCAGATTTTGGTTTATCTTCATCAACTTATACCTTTTGATACAACCAACTATTAAATACACTACTCCTTGCAGATGGCCATACTCAATAACAAACCAAAATCATACTCAAAGATAGCAAAAAAATAAAATTAATATACTGAAATACAGTGCGTTAAATACTAATTAACATTATTACAATTATCGCTAAACATATCGCAATAAATTTTGACAATATCCCATTTATGTCTAAAAATTAAATCCAATAAATTTGCATTAAATACAAATTTCAAGACATGCACTGATACCCCTTAGCTAATTAAAATTATGCCCCATGGACAAACCGCACAAAAAAACACTTTGTTACAGCCATCTAATTTTCAGACTTTACTTCATTATGATCAATTTTATCTTTTAATACAGTTGGCTATCAAATCGACTACTCTTGAATACGGCTGTAAGAAATCATATTCAAAGACTTAAACAAATAAGAACTTAACTTATTGTTAATAAGATCTGCACCACCACCGTAAGCTGTTTTAAAAAAGTTAGAATAAAAGGCACTTACAATCTATTTCACCTACCACTTCTCATTCTAATACTATTAAAGGATACCTATATAACAGCTCTTTTTTTTTTAAAAACACTTACCTTTGATACATCCTAAATAAAAATAAATGAAACTCGTCTTTGCTTCAAATAACAAAAATAAAATAAAGGAAATTCAACAACTACTGCCATCAACTATAGAAATAGTAAGCTTGGAAGATATAGGTTGCCATGAAGAAATTCCAGAAACTGCCGATACTATCGAGGGAAACGCCATTTTAAAAGCCAATTACGTCACTGAAAAATATGGTTACGATTGTTTTGCTGATGATACAGGACTGGAAGTAGAAGCCCTGAATGGAGATCCCGGAGTATTCTCAGCCAGATATGCTGGCGAACAACGCAGTTCTGAAGACAATATGGACAAACTATTGCTAGCTTTATCTAATAATCCAAATCGTAATGCCCATTTCAAAACAGTAATTGCTTTAAATGTAAACGGGGGACAACATCTATTTACAGGCATAGCAGAAGGCCACATCACTATAACCAAAGCCGGAAGCGAAGGTTTCGGTTACGATCCTATCTTCCAACCTGAGGAGTATCTACAAACTTTTGCCGAATTGTCCTCTGCAATAAAAAATCAAATCAGTCATAGAGGAAAAGCCACCCAATTACTAATCAGCTTTTTAAAAAATAAAAAGTAAGTGTTAAAATTCAACGATTTTGATTGGGATATTTATTATCTCCACCGTTATTTCTTTATCTAATTCCAAATTCAAACTGATAAATCTAAATTTAAAAATATAACTTTCTGATAATCAAATAACAATAAAAAGACAAAACTTTAGACAGCATTAGTTTATCTCAAATATTAACAGTACTTTTGCACACTATTTTAAAAACACATATGAATAAATTTGAACAATTAGGATTGAGTGAATCGTTACTGAAGGCGATTTTAGATCTAGGATTTGAGAATCCGACCGAAGTACAGGAGAAAGCGATTCCCCTATTATTGGAAAAAGACACAGATATGGTTGCGTTGGCTCAAACAGGGACAGGGAAAACGGCAGCATTTGGATTTCCAGTTATTCAGAAAATTGATGCCAACAACAGAAATACTCAAGCATTAATTTTATCTCCAACACGCGAACTTTGTTTGCAGATTACCAACGAAATTAAAAACTACTCTAAATACGAAAAAGGTATTAATGTGGTAGCAGTTTACGGTGGAGCTAGCATAACAGACCAAGCAAGAGACATTAAGAGAGGCGCACAAATTATTGTGGCAACTCCAGGAAGAATGCAAGATATGATTAACAGAGGATTAGTAAACATTTCTCAAATTAATTATTGTATTCTTGACGAAGCTGACGAAATGTTGAACATGGGTTTCTACGAAGATATCGTAAACATCCTGTCAACTACGCCAGACGAAAAAAACACATGGTTATTCTCGGCTACAATGCCTGCAGAAGTAGCTAGAATTGGAAAACAATTCATGAAAGATCCTATTGAAATTACAGTAGGAGCTAAGAATTCAGGTTCTGCAACAGTATCACATGAGTTTTACCTTGTAAACGCACGTGACCGTTACGAAGCTTTGAAACGTTTAGCTGATGCTAATCCAGATATCTTCTCAGTAGTTTTTTGTAGAACAAAACGTGATACACAAGCTGTTGCTGAGAAATTAGTAGAAGATGGATATAGCGCTGCTGCATTGCACGGAGATTTATCTCAAGCGCAACGTGATGGCGTAATGAAATCTTTTAGAGGAAGACAAATCCAAATGCTTGTAGCTACTGATGTTGCTGCACGTGGAATTGATGTTGATAACATTACTCACGTAGTAAACTATCAACTACCTGACGAAATAGAAACTTACAATCACCGTTCAGGTCGTACTGGTCGTGCTGGTAAATTAGGTACTTCTATTGTAATTGTAACTAAAAGCGAATTGCGTAAGATTTCTTCTATTGAAAGAATCATCAAACAAAAATTCGAAGAAAAAACAGTTCCTTCAGGAATCGAAATCTGCGAAATCCAATTATTACACTTAGCTAATAAGATTAAGGATGTAGAAGTTGATCACGAAATTGACAACTATCTGCCTGCAATCAATAATGTACTTGAAGGCTTATCGAAAGAAGAGTTAATCAAAAAAATGGTTTCAGTTGAATTTAACCGTTTCATCAACTATTACAAGAAAACTAGAGATATCTCTAATCAATCTTCAGGTTCTGAAAGACGTGATGACAGAGATGGTGCTCCAAGAGACAATAATGGTGGTGCAACAAGATATTTTGTGAACATCGGTTCTAGAGATAACTTCGATTGGATGTCATTAAAAGACTACTTGAAAGAAACATTAGACTTAGGTCGTGATGACGTTTTCAAAGTAGACGTAAAAGAAGGTTTCTCTTTCTTTAACACAGATCCTGAGCACACAGATAAAGTTATGGAAGTATTGAACAACGTACAATTAGAAGGACGTCGTATCAATGTTGAAATTTCTAAAAATGATGGTGGCGGAAGACGTGATCACAACGGAAGAAGTTCTGGTGGTGGTGGTTTTGGTGGCGGAAGAAGTTCTGCTCCAAGAAGAGAAGGTAGTTTCGCACCAAGAAGAGAAGGTTCTGGTGGTGGTTTTAGAAGCGACAGAAACTCTGCTCCAAGAGAAGGCGGTTTCGGTGGAAGAAGCTCAGCTCCTAGAGAAGGTGGTTTTGGAGGAAGAAGTTCAGCTCCTAGAGGTGAAGGTTCTTCAGACAGAGCTCCTAGACGTTCTGAAAGTTCTAGTGACTCATCTAGACCAAGAAGACCAAGAAGAGACTAACATTTACTGTTAATTTTCTTATAATTATATAAGAGAACTATAGAATATTTGATCTTGTTTACTACTTTTAAAGTTTTAAATCAGTTTATGAAATATTTTATAGTTCTCTTTTTTTTAGCACTATCCTTAACCGCATCATCCCAAGAGATAGTTCACTCCCAAAAAGTATCTGGCTTTATCTATAACGACAACAATAAGTCGCCATTGATTAATGCTAATATCATCAACATCAATAAAGTTAGAGGAGCGCGAACCGACTCTAACGGTTATTTTGAAATTGACGTTCAACCTACAGATACGTTACATATTTCTCTTTTAGGTTTTCAATCACTGAGAGTTAAAGTCACCAATGACTGGATAAAAAACAAAGTAGCTAAGATTTTTCTAACCGAGAGTGCTATTGCATTGGAAGAAGTGGTTATTAGACCATTTAACCTAACAGGTTATCTCGAGGTAGATTCAAAAACAATTCCTACAAGTGAAAATTACCGATATAGTATTTCTGGCTTAACCCATGGATACGAAGCTGGTGAATACTCTCCAAATGCATTTGGAAGGGTTCTCGGCTCCATTTTTAACCCAGCGGATATGCTTTATAATTTCTTTGGTAACAACCCAAAAGAATTAAAAAAGTTAAAAGAAA
The DNA here is from genome assembly GCF_041431375.1 of Flavobacterium sp. Arc3. Taxonomy (NCBI): domain Bacteria; kingdom Pseudomonadati; phylum Bacteroidota; class Flavobacteriia; order Flavobacteriales; family Flavobacteriaceae; genus Flavobacterium; species Flavobacterium sp. Arc3. The sequence goes on from NZ_JASMRI010000018.1 coordinate 57,562, forward strand.
TGAGGAAAGACGATACGGTACGCAACCTTCTAGAATCGAAGTTTGACAGAGAAACCCTTGCTGTTCTTCTAGGGATTGATAAAAAAGAAATCCCAGAAATATTGCAACGTTGTAATTACTCTGAATCGTTTATTAAAACTGCAAATGACCTACAAATAATGGACGCAATAAGCGGCTGTTATGAAGAATATAAAATTTTGAAGAAACGATAATTTAAACGTTTATTATCAATATTCAAAAATCAAGCAAAAAATTATCAATCCCCAATTACAAACGTAATTGGGGATATTTATTTAAAACACACTCCCTTTATTGTACTATTAATTATAACGCTAGAAACATGTCAAATATACCTTTCCAAACTATCGACTGGGGCACAATAGAAAAAATAGCATATCCTGGAGAAAAAGGAACTGCCTACTGGCAAACGATGCAGTTGGGCGGACTAAGGATTCGAAAAGTAACCTATTCCGCAAATTACTTGGCAGATCACTGGTGTCAAAAGGGACACATCGTGCATTGCCTCAAAGGAAACTTCATCAGTGAACTGGTAACGGGAGAAGAGATTAAACTTACGGCAGGAATGACATATGTAGTTTCAGATGATTTAAGTTCGCATCGCTCGATATCTGAGGCTGGTGTTGAATTATTAATCATCGACGGGGATTTTTTAAAATAATATTTAGAAGGAACCAAAATATTACATACATTTACTTACATTAAACACGAAAATCCAAATACTATTATCATGGCAAAAAGTCAAGACGCGAAGAAAACCGCCAAAAAAGAGCCTCTTAAAACGGCTAAAGAAAAGAAAGAAGAAAAAAGAGACAAAAAAAATGCTCCAAAAAGAGAGTAATTCTTTTAAATAACAAACCCTCATTTATTACTAAACGAGGGTTAATTTTTATAATTAAATCCAATTGCTATTTAACTGGAATATTAGCCAAAACCTCAACTAAGAATTTCCAGAATTTTTGAGATGACGAGATACTTGCTCTTTCATCTGGCGAGTGCGCTCCTTGAATAGTTGGACCAAAAGAAATCATATCCATATCAGGATAATTAGTTCCAAGGATTCCACATTCTAGTCCAGCATGACAAGCCACAACTCTTGGTTTTTCACCAACTTGTTTCTCATAAATAGGTATTAAAACATCCATGATTTCTGATTCTGTATTAGGAGTCCATCCTGGATAAGATCCTGAAAGTTCTACTTCACAGCCCATTAATTCAAAAGCTGATGTTAAGGCATTAGCCAAATTAAACTTAGCCGTTTCTACAGACGAACGCGTTAAACACTGTACAGACAACTTTCCTTCTCCTAAAACTACTTTGGCTATATTATTAGAGGTCTCTACTAAATCAGCAAAGTCAGCACTCATTCTATAAACGCCGTTGTGAGCAGTATACATTGCTCTTACAAAATAATACTGAGCAATAGACGGCATTACTTTTGCCGGTGTAGTATCCAGTTTCTCAAAAACCACCTCTAAATTAGGTTCAGTCGTTTTTAATTCTGTTTTTATATCATTAACCACTTGTTGCATGTCATACACAAAAGCTTCATCAAATACCGAAGCAATTATAACTTGCGCCACACTTTCACGAGGAATAGCATTACGAAGGCTTCCTCCTTTAATTTCTGATATTTGCAATCCAAAATTATCAAAACCATCAAATAATACACGGTTCATAATTTTATTCGCATTGCCAAGTCCTTTATGAATATCCATTCCTGAATGCCCACCGTTTAATCCTTTTACGGTAATTTTATATCCTACAGAACCTTCAGGAGTTTCCTCCTCATCATATTCAGCAGTAGCGGTAACGTCAATTCCACCAGCACAACCAATGTCGATTTCGTCATCCTCTTCCGTATCTAGATTTAAAAGAATTTGTCCTTGAAGAATACCTCCTTTTAAATTCAAAGCCCCTGTCATTCCAGTTTCTTCATCAATGGTAAACAAAGCTTCAATAGAGGGATGCGGAATATCCTTACTTTCTAAAACTGCCATAATTGCCGCAACACCTAAACCATTATCTGCTCCAAGTGTAGTTCCTTTAGCACGAACCCAGTCTCCGTCTACATACATATCGATTCCTTGTGTATCGAAATCAAAAACAGTATCTGAATTTTTTTGGTGCACCATATCCAAGTGTCCCTGCATTACTATTGCTTTACGGTCTTCCATTCCTGAAGTTGCTGGCTTACGGATAATCACATTGCGAATATCATCTTCAAAAGTCTCTAATCCAAGGCTTTTACCAAAGTTTTTCATGAACTCAATCACTCTTTCCTCTTTTTTTGAAGGGCGAGGAACTGCATTCAAATCGGCAAACTTATTCCAAAGTACTTTTGGTTCTAAATTTCTTATCTCTTGACTCATTTATTGTTGTTTGAAGTTTAACATTTTTAAACCTCAAAGTTACAAAGTTTAAATTCGTTTTCAGCCTTACAAAGCAATTTATCCCTTAAAATTAGTACAATCTTTTGGGTGTCCCAAAGTGTCGAAACCAACAAAAAAGGGCTTCCTTATCTCTTGCGTATATAAGCTGCCTTAGCAACCTTTAAAACACTGCACTTACTACTATATACATGTCTGCATACTACCATTTCTGAGAACAATGCAACCACATGAAGTGAGGTAAATTTAAAAAAACTCGAAGTTATGCTCCAACAGTGATTGCTTCGTTACTAACAATAAATAATTTTACAGTGTTTTTTCTTAATACTCTTCTATCGCTTTATTTTACCAGCAACTATTTATGCCTTTTTTATAATCAAGTAGCCTACTTGATAGTTTAAAGAAATAATAAATTGTGCAGCTATTCTTTGTATACGCTTACTACCCTTAAAGAGTTGCTGCGATATAAAACTCATATAATTTTCAATTTCTTATATGGTTTGAAAAAAATTCATGAATAACTAATCCATAATAAAAATTGCTTACAAATATTTATTTCCACTTTCTTAGAACAGACCGTAGTGATAATAAAAATGTATTTATTTACCTTTAAATTTTCCCTTTTAACAAAAAAACAACTTAAAAATCCAAATACTAAAAATGACACAGTATACAATTATTCTTAAATTAAGTTAATTCAACATAATTTTAAAAAAAATAGGAATTTAAAAAATAGGAGTCATTTTTTTATACCAAAAGAAAACCTAACCAACTAAATTTTATAGTGAGATGCTAAAAAGATAGATGTATTCGTAAATTTGAGAAAATATTATAAATTCATTTTCCACCCTATCTTCGTTGGCGGTTTTGAATTTTGGACTCCAAATTATGCAATCAAATACTACTACCGTTACCAAAAATCCTTACTTACTTGCTTGGGTTTTTGGATTGATCTTTTATCTTCTTGAATATGCCGTTCGTTCTGCACCAAGTGTAATGATTCCCGAGCTTTCACATGCTTTTACAACTTCAACAAAAGGAGTCAGCTCCGTTATAGGAATGTATTATTTAACCTATTCGATTACAAGCTTAATCGCTGGAATCGCTTTAGATAAATTAGGAGCAAAGTACCCATTATCTATTGGGACAATCATTGTAGGATTAGGTTGTATCTTATTTGCTGTATCGAGTATTTATGATGGCTATATTGGTAGACTACTACAAGGCGCTGGTTCTGCAATGGCATTTCCCGCTTGTGTTTATTTAGCTTCAAAAGCTTTTTCTCCACGTAAACTGGCGACTGCAATTGGCGTAACACAATCTTTAGGTATGTTAGGCGGATCTGCAGGGCAATTTATAATTGGACCCGCCATCAGAAACGGCTACAGCTTACCTTTTATATGGATTGGGTTAGGTCTCTTAATTATTGCTATCGGTATTTTCATTTTATACATTACTCCACAAGACAAGGTTGAATTGGCCGCTAAAAAGACAGAAAAAGGCGGATTACTATCCCCTTATAAAATTGTTTTCAGCAATTCGCAAAGCTATTTGTCTGGTGCGATTTCTGGATTATTATTTGCTCCCACAACTATTTTTGCAATGACTTGGGGTGTCGCCTTCTTTCAAAAAGACCGTATGATGGATTTTGAAACCGCTACACTTGTTAGCGCTTGTGTCGCCTTGGGATGGGCTGTTGGTTGCCCGTTAATGGGATGGATTGCAGATAAAATAGGTCGAAGAAAACCGGTTCTGATTGTAGGCGCATTATTCATGATTTTAAATTTATTGCAATTGCTTTATTTTCCAGAAATGTACCCCGCATATATAAGTACATTCCTTTTAGGAGTAGCTTCTGGAGCAGCAATGATACCCTATTCTATAATCAAAGAGAGTAATCCTGACAAAGTAAAAGGTAGTTCAACTGGAGCCATTAATTTCTTAACTTTTGGTGTAACGTCATTACTAGGACCTTTATTTAGTAATCTGTATGGAAACACTCTAGGAACAGCTATAGATAAGGAAATTCATTTTCAAAATGCAGGCTTGTTTTGGGTAATTTGTATTGGTATAGCTGTAATTTTTGCTTTCCTTTTGAAAGAAACTGGCAAGAAAAAATCGGAGATAGTTTTCTGAAAATTTAAGTTTACTTTTGCTGTGCCAAAGATTTAAACGCTATGGATATCCTTTATAAATCGTTGTTCTTTATCTGAGCAATAAAGCTAATATGCCCTTACATTTCTTATATGGTTTAATGAAACTTGAGGAGCCAACGGTTTCTAAGGCTATCCTTTTCGAAACAAAACTTACATAACTTATATCATAAACAAAAGTTTGCGTCTCTATGGGATTTCTCCTCAATTCACCGTGTAACAAAACTTATATGACTTATATGGTAAACAAAAGTTTGCATCTATCTGTATTTATCTTTCTGATTCTCTACGAAAAATAAATTTTCCGATTCTCTGCAAAACAAAAAGTTACTATATTTACCATTCACATAAAAATAGCAACGCCAATAAAATTTCGCTTCGTGAAACAAAAATTCATTCTTCCCTTTTTCCTAATTGTCCAAATAGTTCTTCTACAAATCATTTCTTTTTTCCCTGAAAGCGTGGAGCGTTATTATAGTAATGGCCTATATCTTAATATCTCTCACTTTTTAAGAACTATATTGGGGCGTATTCCTTTTTCGTTAGGAGATTGTCTTTATATTATTTTAATTTTCTTTTTTTTAAAATGGTTCTGGAACAAAAGAAAATCCTGGAAACAAAATTGGAAAGACAATAGTTTGCAGCTGCTCCGTTTTTTCTCCATATTTTATTTTTTGTTTCATATCCTATGGGCATTGAACTACTATCGCCAACCACTCTTTGAAAAAATGAAAATTAAAAGAGAGTACACGGATGCTGACTTGTTGGATTTTACAAAAAAATTGATTGCAAAAACCAACCAAATCCAAATCCAACTTACAAAGTCAGATAGCTTAAAAGTGGTTTTCCCTTATTCGCAAGAACAGGTTTTCACAATGAATTTAAATGGTTACAATAACTTGTCAAAGCAACATCATAACTTTCATTTTATAACTTTAAGCACTAAAAAATCATTGTTTAGTGTGCCCTTAACGTATATGGGATTTGGAGGATATTTAAATCCGTTTACAAATGAAGCGAATGTGAACTATTTAGGTCCGATGTATAGTTTCCCCATGACTACCAATCATGAAATGGCGCACCAAATGGGATTTGCTAACGAAACCGAATGCAATTTTATTGGTTTTCTAGCATCTGTGAAAAATGATGATTTGTACATAAAATATTCTGGCTACAGTTATGCTTTACGGTATTGTTTAGGCATTTTAGAATATAGCAATGAGGAATCATTTGACGAACTACTAAAAACAGTTCATCCCGGCATATTAAAAAACTATCAGGAAAGCATTAACTTTAGAAAGGAATACAAAACACCTATTGAAACTGGTTTTCATTTATTTTACGATCAATTCCTAAAACTGAATCAACAAAAAGACGGCATAGAGAGCTACAGTAAGTTTGTGAATTTGATGGTAAATTATTATAAAGACAATGAATTATAAAAATTGTTAATTATCAAAATTTAGAAATTATTTTTAAACCTCATCACTTGTAAATGCGGTGAAGCTCTTCTTTTTATAAGGTCTAATAATCAAACGCCCTTCCCGGTCAAAACGGATATAGTTGTAAACCCAATTTAAAAAAACCACAGCTTTATTTTTAAATCCGATGAGTGAAAATAAATGCACAAACATCCATACAAACCAAGCGAAAATACCACTGAAATGGTAATTAGGTAAATCTACTACGGCTTTATTACGCCCAATAGTCGCCATCGATCCCTTATCATTATATTCAAAAGGTTTCATTTGTTTTTTAGCTATTAATTTGATCAGGTTCTCCCCAAGCAATTTACCTTGCTGTAAAGCAGGTTGCGCCATCATAGGATGTCCTTGTGGGAACTCCTCTGTTTCCATAGAAGCGATATCTCCTACTGCAAAGATGTCATCATAGCCTTTTACCTGATTGAATTGATTCACACGGATACGTTCTACTCTTTCTACCAAAGAATTAGCATCCAGCCCCGCTATTACAGCTCCTTGCACTCCTGCTGTCCAGATTACGGTAGCAGTTTCAAAAGTTAAATCAGAATTAGTGGTTATGGTACGACCATCATAATTAGTCACCCGAACGTTCTTCCAAATTTTAACGCCAAGTTCCACTAAGAATTTTTCAGCAGCCAATGATGACTTTTCGGTCATGGTGTTAAGAATTCTATCCCCACTTTGAATTAGGTTAATTTCCATTTTTGCTATATCTAAATCAGGATAATCCTTTTGTAGAATCGCTTTTTTCATTTCGGCAAGAGCACCAGCTAGCTCAACTCCTGTGGGCCCAGCACCTACGAGTACAAAATTGATTAAACTATTCTTTTCGGCAACATCAGTAGTTAAGACTGCTTGCTCAAAGTTCTCCAGAATGAGGCTTCTGATATTTAATGATTGTGGTATGGTTTTCATCGCCATACTATAACGTTTAATATCTTTATTACCAAAATAATTAGTTTTTGACCCAGTAGCCATAACCAGATAATCATAGCTTAAATCCCCTATTTCGGCAATTATTTTTTTGTTTTTAGTATCTATTTCCTGAACATTTGTTAGACGGAAATAAAAGTTGTCATATTCCTGAATCACCTTACGAATGGGATAGGCAATAGAACCTGCCTCAAGACCACCCGTAGCCACCTGATATAATAAAGGTTGAAAAGTATGGTAATTGTGCTTGTCTAAAAGAACTACTTGTACTTTTTGATTCTTTAGTTCTTTGGCTAGTGCAATTCCTGCAAAACCACCACCAATAATTACGATTCTAGGTAAAGTTGAATTAGGGATATTCATAATTATTTTTTATTTCTAATTTTTAAAAATCAAATATACAAAGTTTAGTGTTTGTTGTTGAAATTTACGGCAACTGTAAATGTGATTTTGAAAAATATTCGTTGTAGGTAGCCCCGATGACAATGAAAATCCTCCCGTTTTTTAGGGAGATTGTAATGTACAGCGGGACGAGGCAAAAATGTTAAACTAACTCTTTGTGCTCCTAAAAATTGTGTTACTTTGTAACAAAATTGACTTGAAGTACACTAATCATTTATGAGTGAAAATCTAGAACATTCTTTTGTCACGCAATTGAAGGAAAATCAGAATATAATCCACAAAATTTGTAGATTATATACTGACTGTGAAGATTCTCATAAAGACTTATTTCAAGAAGTCACGATTCAATTATGGAAGGCTTTTCCAAAATTTAGAGGCGACAGCAAATTTTCTACTTGGGCCTATCGAGTAGCGCTGAACACGGCAATCACATTGTACCGAAAAAACAAACGATCATTATCTACCGTTGAGTACGAAGGCCGGCAACATTTTATTAAGGACGTAGAGTATAATTATGAGGAGGAAGAGCAAATAAAGCTTATGTATAAGGCTGTATATCAATTAAACGACATTGAAAAAGCATTAGTTTTTATGTATCTTGAGGATAAGGATTACCGCGAGATAGCAGAAACATTAGGGATTAGCGAAGTGAATGCTAGGGTAAAAATGAACAGAATAAAGGGAAAACTAAAAAAAATATTAAATCCTTAAGGAATATGAAAGAGCTGGATTTATTAAAAAAAGACTGGCAAAAGAACAAAGATTCTTTTGAGCAGATATCAGAAATAGAAATTTATAAAATGATTCATAAAAAATCGTCTTCTATTGTGAAGTGGATTTTAATCATCAGTATTATGGAGGTGTTATTGTGGACGTGTCTAAGCCTAATTTTTAATGCAGACGATTATCTTAAAAAAATAAATAGCGAGGGATTCGTTTCCTATTTAAAGATATTTACCTACTTAGGTTATGGAGTAATCGTAATATTCATTTATTTATTTTATAAAAACTACATCCGAATTTCAACAATAGCTTCCACAAAACAACTGATGAAAGATATTTTAAAAACTCGTAAAACGGTACAGTGTTATGTTTGGTACAATCTAGCAATGATAGTATTTGGTCTAATTATTGGATTTATAATCGCTTTATTTTACAATCCCGAAACTGTTGTTTTGAGAGAAAAAATTGAAAGTGATCCAAAAATTATGGCAATCACCGTTGGTATATTAGCCTTAATTACCATCGTATTATTTGGATTGTTTTGGTTGTTCTACAGACTACTGTATGGTATTTTACTGAGAAGGCTGCATGCCAATTATAAAGAACTGAAGAAGATAGACTTGTAGTAGAATTAATTATTTTTTTCAAATAAAAAACCCAGCAATTTTAAGTGATTGCTGGGTTTATATTATTATAAAAAAGGGATTTTCTTAAGTTATTAATATTCCCATTTACGAAGTGTATTTAATTTCTCTTGTTCTTCGACTTCTTCTAATGGAATTACTTTTAAGAAAGAGGAGTGTTGCTCGATTGCATACTCTACTTTCTCTACGATGTCGTCAATAGAATCATTTTCATAGTCAATTTCAAGAGGCTCTTTGATGATAAATGATTGAAGAATTCCCTTCTTTTTCATACGAAGCCCTTTTTTGTCAAATGAACGACGAAAACCGTCAATAACAATAGGAACCACTATAGGTCGGTGCTCTTTAATTATATGAGCCGTTCCCTTACGAACAGGTTTGAAAGATTTAGTTGTTCCTTGCGGAAAAGTGATTACCCAACCATCTTTGAGTGCTATTTTAATATTCTCCGTATCATTAGGGTTAACATCTTTTTTATCAGTAACATCCTTTCCTTTTTCACGCCAGGTTCTTTCTACCGTAATGGCACCAGCATAAGCCATTATCCTTGTCAACAAACCTGCGTGCATGGTTTCTTTGGCGGCCACATAATAGATGTTTAACTTGGGATTCCATAAGTACAATACATTTTTTATATTGTTTTCTCTCCCCTTTAAACTAGCGTTAAATACATGAAACATAGCAACAACATCAGCAAAATAGGTTTGATGATTCGATATAAAAAGCACGTTAGTGTCTGGTAAATTTCTAATAATCTCTGAGCCTTCAATCTGTAATTCATTGAAACCTCTATAACGCCTATGGGTAACGCCTCCGAAAATTCGAATCAACCATCTCTTCACAAAAAGAATGTGCCCAAAAGGATTTCTCTTAATTAACCCCATAAAATTGTGTGTTTATCTTGTAAATTTGGATTACAAACTTACGAAATTTATTTTTTGTACTCTATTGTTATAACTATGTGTTCGGTCGAAATAAGAAGCTTGATTACTCACTGCTTATCTAATCATTTCTCTGAATCCAAAACCGACTTCAACACATCTTTTAACTCACTAAGCATCATCGCGGTAGCGCCCCAAACAACATGCCCTTCAATCTCAAAAGCAGGAACATTAATATTCGTGGCATAAGAAGTCGTCATATTTGCCTCAATTATTATTTTGTCGCTCAGAAAGACCGATAATGGCAATTCAATGATACTAGAAACTTCAGTTGGATCAAGCACAAAACACACCTCCTCTTTACAGATACCAAAAAATGGATAGACCATAAAGTTACTTGGTGGTATATAGGTAGGCGTAAATAATTTAATAATTTCCATCTGATTAGGAAGTATTCCCACCTCTTCATGTGTTTCCCGTAAAGCCGTCACAGAATAATCTGCATCTTCTGTTTCCCATTTCCCTCCAGGGAATGCTATTTGCCCAGAGTGAACGCCTTCATAAGAGTTCCGTACAATTAAAACTAAATGTGTCATCCCATTCTTTGGGTAAAACAACATCATAACCGCCGCCATTCTTGGGTCTTTATTTTCACTAAATGCATTTTTTAAGCTTTCCATTCTTTCAAATGGAGCCATTTTAAGATGCGCCTCCATCGCAGGAAGTTTCGCTTGAGCGAAGTGAGGAACATATTCTAAAAAATGTTGAAAATCCATAATCAAAGTCTATTTTTGCATATTAAAGTAAATGTACTCTAGAAAATAATAGTTCGCAAATTTTCTAATAATCAAACAATCAAAATGTATAGCAAAGAAGAAACTCAAAAATTAAAGAGAGAGTTCTGGGTGACATTCGCAGAAAAATTCCCTCGTAAATGGGTGTTATATGACACAAAAATTAAAGACTTCTCTTTTAAGTTTTATGTAGACAATAAAAAAGCCCAAGTTTTAATTGATATTGAGCATCGAAATAACGAAACCCGAAATGCTTATTTTGATAAACTAGAAGCCTTAAAAAATATATTGGCAGACGAATTTATTGCCGATTTAGTATTTGAAAGAGACTACGTTCTTGAAAACGGGAAAACAATCAGTCGTATATGGGTTGAAAAACTAGGAGTAAGTGTTAGTAACAGAAACTACTGGGACGAAATATTTGCTTTTTATAATGAAAAAATGACTGCTTTGGAACTTTTCTATTCAGAATACGATGATTTTATAAAAGACATAGCATAGTCGAAAAAAACTGATTTTATTAATTTTGTTTTTCGTGCTTTCGACAGCACTGATATTATATTCTTACAAGTAAAAAAGCGATTATTAAATAGAATTTTTACTATTCAATAATCGCTTTTTTTTAATCCTAAAATAGAGTGCTAGTCGATCTTTAGAAACTACTTGTATCCTACAAACGAGAAGTGTAGTCTATTCTTATAACTTCTAAAGACTACAACGGAATATTTCCGTGCTTTCTATTAGGGGTAACACTTACTTTATTTTCAAGCATACTGTATGCTTTAATCAATTTTCTGCGTGTATCTTCTGGCAATATAACCTCATCCACAAAACCTCTTTGAGCTGCAGTATAAGGATTCGCAAATAACTTTGCATATTCCGCTTCTTTTTCTAAAAGTTTAGCTGCAGGATCTGCTGCTTCGTTAATTTCCTTCTTAAAGATAATCTCTGAAGCTCCTTTGGCTCCCATCACCGCAATTTCGGCAGTAGGCCATGCATAATTCATGTCGGCACCAATGTGTTTCGAGTTCATCACATCATAAGCTCCACCGTAAGCTTTACGGGTAATAACTGTAATTCTAGGCACGGTAGCTTCACTTAAAGCATAAAGCAGTTTAGCACCGTGTACGATAATGCCATGCCACTCTTGATCTGTTCCTGGCAAGAAACCAGGTACATCTACCAAGACTAACAAAGGAATATTGAAACAATCGCAAAAACGGGTAAATCGTGCCGCTTTTTTCGAACTGTTCACGTCCAAAACTCCGGCTAAGTACAAGGGCTGATTTGCCACAATACCAATGCTTCTTCCGCCTAATCTGGCAAAGCCTACAATAATATTTTCGGCATAATTTTTATGAACTTCATAAAAGGAATCTTCATCAATAATCCCTGCAATAACATTATGCATGTCATACGGCTTATTCGGATTATCAGGAATTATAGTTGCTAATTGTTCTCGTAGCTCATCGTTTAATTCATAAGGCAACTTTGCAGTCGTCTCTTTATTACTTTGTGGTAAATAGCTCAACAATTTTTTTAGATCTTCTAGACATTCTACATCATTTGCAGAAGTAATATGTGCCACACCTGACTTAGTAGAATGCGTACTTGCCCCTCCCAGTTCTTCTGAAGTTACGGTTTCATTAGTCACCGTTTTCACTACATTGGGTCCCGTCACAAACATATAACTGGTGTCTTCTACCATCATGGTAAAATCTGTCATAGCAGGAGAATATACCGCTCCACCGGCGCAGGGCCCCATAATAGCAGATATTTGCGGAATAACACCACTTGCTTGTACGTTTCTATAAAAAATATCAGCATAACCACCCAAAGAGCGAACACCTTCTTGAATACGAGCACCACCTGAATCGTTTAATCCAATCATAGGAGCACCCATTTTTACTGCCATATCCATAACTTTACAGATTTTTTCAGCATGTGTTTCAGACAAAGCTCCACCAAAAACGGTGAAATCCTGGGCAAAAACGTAGACCAATCTTCCATTGATGGTTCCGTATCCGGTAATTACACCATCGCCGTAATACTGCTCTTCTGCCATTCCGAAATCTGTCGTACGGTGTGTCACCAATATCCCAATTTCTTCAAAAGAACCTTCATCCATCAAATAGTTAACGCGCTCTCTGGCGGTTAATTTCTTCTTTTGGTGTTGTTTTGCAATTCTATCTTTACCTCCACCCATATGGGCTTGAACAATTTTATCGTTTAATTCTTTTATTTTAGACTCCATAATTTATTGATTTGGTAATCGTACTATTTTTTGATCTTCAAAATATTGCTTCAAAGCGATCATCGCGGCAATTTCAGCTTCTTGTGCCAATTGATTTTTCAACAAGTCAGCACTGTAATATTTTTTCACAAAGTGCGTGTCAAAATTACCAGAACGGAAAGCGTCGTGTTCACAAACAAATTTACCGAAAGGCAAAGTAGTTTGAACTCCTTCTACCAAATACCCATCAATTGCTTTGATCATAATTTGGATAGCCTCTTCTCGGGTTTCGCCATATGTGATCAACTTAGCAAGCATTGGGTCATAATAAATTGGTATATCCATTCCTTGCTCAAAACCGTTATCCACACGAATACCTTCGCCAACAGGCAATTGGTACACATCTAAATGTCCAACACTTGGAAGAAAATCATTCATGGGGTCTTCTGCATATACACGCAACTCTAACGCATGTCCCTTTATTTTTAAATCTTCCTGCTTGATTTCTAATGCTTCTCCCCTAGCAACCTTGATTTGTAGTTCTACTAAATCCAGTCCAGTAATCCATTCGGTCACGGGATGCTCTACTTGCAAGCGAGTATTCATTTCAAGAAAATAGAAATTATTATTTTCATCCAATAAAAATTCTACAGTTCCTGCTCCTAGATAATCACAAGACTTGGCAACTAATACGGCTGCTTCGCCCATTTCTTTACGCAATTCTGGTGTTAATACCGAAGAAGGAGCTTCTTCTATTACTTTTTGATGGCGACGTTGTATGCTACATTCTCTTTCGAATAAATAAAGAATATTCCCATGACTGTCAGCCATGATTTGTATTTCGATATGACGCGGAGATGCAACATATTTTTCTATAAAAACAGAACCATCACCAAAAGCATTTATAGCCTCGCTTATTGCTCTTTTCATTTGGCTTTCAAACTCTTCTTCATTCTCCACAACACGCATCCCTTTACCGCCACCACCAGCAGAAGCTTTAATCAAAATAGGAAAGCCTATTTCTCTGGCAACTACTTTTGCTTTTTCAATATCGGTAATCGCTTCGTCTAAACCGGGAACCATCGGAATGTTGTATGCTTTAACTGCTTCTTTTGCAGCTAACTTACTTCCCATTATATGTATGGCTTTCGATTTAGGCCCTATAAAAATGATGTTGTTTTGTTCTGCTTTTTCAGCAAAATCAGCATTTTCACTCAAAAAACCATATCCTGGATGAATGGCATCCACTCCTAATGATTTGGCCACTTCAATAATTTTATCCCCTAATAAATAAGACTGATTCGAAGGTGATTCTCCTATCCAAACTGCTTCATCAGCAAATTTGACATGTGGTGCATTTCTATCGACTGTTGAATAAACAGCCACTGTTTTAATACCCATTTTCTGGGCGGTCTTCATTACTCTAATGGCAATTTCTCCCCTGTTGGCAACTAATATCTTTTTCATATGCTTATTCAAATTCAATTAATAACTGCCCTTTATCTACAGCATCTCCTAACAGTACTGATATTGATTTAATAATTCCGTCACGTGGAGAAAGAAAACTGTTTTCCATTTTCATGGCTTCCAGAATTAACAGACTGTCGTTTTCTTTTACTGTCTGTCCCACTACCACACTAATTTCCAATATCAATCCCGGCATAGGTGCTTTGATCGCATTGATCTGCTTGGTCAATCCTACCTCAAATCCCAATTCATGTATAAGCTGATCTAAATCATTAGAAATAGCAACAGTATAGCTGTTGTTATTTACTTTTACAATATAGGTTTTATGATTAAAATCAGCCGAAAGAATCTCCGCTTTGTAGGGTTTGTTTTCGTGTAGTACATGGAATGTTTTAGCATCCATATTTACAGCGTCGAGCTGCGAAACTTGTTCTTTATCAAAATCAAATTGAAAAGAATCATTTACTTTTACTTTATAGCTATCACTCATTAATGCAATTTTTATGGTCGTAAAAATAAGTAAAAGAAAACGTTTTCGTAATATAAAAAGACAGATTTATGCTAAAAAGGTATAGTTATACAACTATATTTTGAAAATATAAATTTCATTCCTTCCTTTAAACTTTCGAGTTATGTAAAACTCTTTTATAAAAAAGCTAGTGTGATCTTTAAAGAACCAATAACCCAAACTCCCTTAAAGTGTTAATTGGCTTTGAGTACCAAAACAATTCGAAGTCCTCCAGATTACTCTCGAAATCGCTCTTAATTTCCTGAAAAGTCAGAATTTTAATATTAGTTACTGCTATTTTCTGAAGCATAGCTACTAACCATTCTCCTTCTTTCTTATTTGTTTGAATGCTAAAACTTTCTTTTTTGTCATGAAAAGTCAAAGTCATCATTTCCCAAGAATTTCCTTTTTTAGATTTGGTAAAATGATCAACCGAAGGCTTTCCTCCCAACCAAACAATTTTGGCTGTTGCTTTTATATTAAAGTCTTCCGCTACTTCCAAAGCATTAAAGATATAGTCTTCGGAAATTTTAGTCTTCGGAATTTTAAATTCAAACCAGTCCTGCAGTTCATAGTCGAAACAGATTCCGTGCATAAAATTGAATAATGATTTTTTGAGTCCAAAACTAAACTTGTCGTGATCTATTCCTGTGGAGTCAATATAGTTAATATCATTATTAGCAAAAGTCCCTATGACTTCCGTTTCTTTAACAACGCCAAATTTCTCTGGATACATACCTACTGGACTGTGTGCCGTCATGGCAAATTGATGCCAAAAACCAGACTGCAATACTCCTGCTTCAAACAATTGACGCACCATTTCCAGACTGTCCACCGTTTCCTGAACTGTTTGAGTTGGATAGCCATACATCAAATAGGAATGTACCATAATCCCTGCTTCGGTAAAATTGCGGGTGACTTTGGCTACTTGCTCCACCGTTACTCCCTTGTCTATCAATTTCAACAAACGATCTGAGGCTACTTCGAGACCTCCAGATACGGCAATACAGCCCGATGCCTTCAATAACAGACACAAATCTCTGGAGAAGCTTTTTTCGAATCGAATGTTTGTCCACCAAGTCACTGATAATTTTCTTCGAAGTATTTCGAGTGCCAGCGCACGCATCAAAGCGGGAGGAGCAGCTTCATCTACATAATGAAAACCATTTTCTCCTGTTTGCTCCATCATTTCCTCCATACGATCGCAAAGTAAACTAGCCGCAACTGGTTCGTAGATTTTGATGTAATCCAATGAAATATCACAAAAAGTACATTTCCCCCAGTAACAACCATGTGCCATCGTGAGTTTATTCCAACGTCCATCGCTCCACATGCGGTGCATAGGGTTTACAATCTCGATAACCGAGATGTATTTATCCAAAGGCAAATCAGAATAATCTGGCGTGCCCACTTGTGCTTGCTTGTAATCTGGTTTTAGGGAATTATTTTTGTAAACTACTTTGCCATCTTCTAAAAGAAAAGTTCTTTTGAAGGAGTTGTGATTCGGGTTTTCAATATTGGCTATTAATTCCTCAATAGGCACTTCGCCATCATCTAATGTAATGTAATCGAAAAACTCAAAAACACGTTCGTCCGAAAGAGAACGCAATTCAGTATTTGGGAAACCGCCTCCCATGGTAATTTTAATTTCAGGATGGTAGTTTTTAATCCATTGCGCTGATCTAAAAGCACTGTATAAATTCCCAGGAAACGGAACAGAAATTAAGAATAATGTAGGTTGAATAGTTTCTATTCGTTCTTTTAGAATCGAAAGTAAAACTTCATCAATATAAGTTAGTTCTTGTTGTAAAGCTTCGTACAATTCGTCGAAAGAATTGGCTGATCTACCCAAACGTTCCGCATACCGGCTGAAACCAAAATTGTCATCCACACATTCTACAATAAAATCAGAGATGTCTTCGAGGTACAAAGTGGCCAAATGTTTCGCTTTGTCTTGCGTCCCCATACTTCCAAAAGCCCAATCGAGTTCTTCCAACTGAGCAAAACGAGAAGCCTCCGGCAAATAATCTTCTTGGCAGATTTGCAAGGCCAATGTTGGATTTTTTCCTTGCAGAAAACGAATTACCGCATCAATAGTTTTGATGTATTCATCCTGCAATGCAAAAATACGTTTGGAGTTATCTGAAATCGTGTTTTTTGAATCTTGAAACTTTAAACCTGAAACTTTAAACAAATTTAAAAGCCCATCTTTCGAAAACAATTTCAAAATCACTTCGATCCCTAAATCTGCCTGAACAGAATCAATGCTTTTGGTATTCAGAAACCCTTTTATGTAAGCGGTTGCTGGATACGGTGTATTCAGTTGGGTAAAAGGCGGCGTAATGAGAAATAATTTGGTTTTCAAAGGAAATAAGTTTTGTGCAAAAATAAGGGTTATTTGTGTTCTTTCCACGAAAAGATTAAAAGACAAATTTATTGTGGTTGTATTAATTTTAAAAAAGTGTGTCATACTAAAAAACTATTTGGGTTTCTACATATTTATCTATATTTACAATCTACACTTCAAAATAATATTTTGCTTCCAACACGTTTAAAGATCTATGTTTAAAAACTACAAACTCGGTATATTTGCTTTAATAATTTTATTCGCTCTCAATATAAAGACCTACTCCCAAACAATTCAGTGGCAAAACACGATTGGAGGTAATGATACAGAATGGGCTGATTTTATAGAAGTATCAAAGGATGGGAATTATATTTTGGGAGGATATTCTCACTCTAATATTTCTGGTGATAAAAGTGAGAATTCGAGAGGCGCAAGTGATTATTGGTTACTAAAAATTGATGACGTTTCTGGTAATTTATTATGGCAAAAAACAATTGGAGGAAATAATTATGATCATTTAACTTCTGGAAAGGAAACAACCGATGGTGGTTACATCCTTGGCGGATACAGCTCTTCAGGAATATCAGGAGAAAAAACTCAAAATTCAAGAGGAAATGATGATTATTGGGTCGTAAAACTAGATGCTAACAGAAATATTATTTGGGATAAAACTTTTGGTGGAACCGGGGTAGATCGATTAACATCAATTATTCAAACTTCTGACGGAGGCTATCTTATTGGAGGATCTTCGAATTCTGATATCTCAGGTGAAAAAGCGGACAATTCTCGCGGAAATCTTGATATGTGGATTATTAAAATCGATGCATCTGGAAATATAATGTGGCAAAAAACATTTGGAGGCAGTAATTCTGATTGGGTTCAATCTATTGTCAAAACTCCAGATGGCGGTTATATTTTAGCGGGATCATCGCATTCAGGGATTTCAGGGGACAAAACTGATAACTCACGAGGTGGAGGCGATTACTGGATCATAAAAATTAATTCTCTAGGCTCAATCATATGGCAAAAAACTTATGGAGGGGATAATGGTGATTATTTAAAATCTATAATAGCTACCTCCGATGGCAATTATATTTTAGGAGGAGACTCTTTTTCAAATATTTCTGGAGACAAAACGGAAAAAACAGTAAACAACTCAAATGACGTTTGGCTTTTAAAAATAAACGGCCTAGGGCAAATATTATGGCAAAAAGATATTGGCGCAGATAGTACTGAAGCATTTGCTGATATTCGAATGACCTCCGATAATGGCTTTATTCTTGGCATCATGTCCTACTCGGGAATTTCAGCATATAAAACCGAAGCTTCAAGGGGAGACCGAGATTATTGGATAGTGAAACTAGATTCAACTGGTAAATTTGAATGGGACAAAACGGTAGGCGGTGATAATCTTGACCAGCCTCAATCTATTGTGCAAGCAAAAGATGGAGGATATGTAACATTGGGATGGTCTCAATCTGATAAATCAGGAGACAAAAGTGAAAATAAAAGTGGGTTGCAGGATTTATGGGTAGTTAAGCTTAAGCTATGTTCTCAAAGTTTATCCGCAAGTAGTAATTCTCCAATTTGTTAAGGTAAAACCATACAACTCTCTGCTAATGGTGGAACAAACTATTCTTGGACAGGTCCAAATGGCTTTTTATCCACTGAACAAAACCCATTCATTCTTAATGCAGCTCCATTGCAAGGTGGTCAATATACATGCACTATAACAGGAACTGGTGGATGTGACGATACAAAATCTACTATTGTTGTAATCAATAGTCTATCAGAACCAGTAGCAACTTCACCGCAATCATTTTGCATTACCGAAAATGCATCTTTAAACAATATAATTATAAACGGCCAAAACATAAAATGGTACGATTCTCTGACAATAGGATTACAAATTCCTGAAACCACAGTATTAAAAAATGGAGGTAATTATTACGCTTCACAAACTATAGCTGATTGTGAAAGCAATCGAATTTTAATAAACACCCGACTTTTAGCGGTTGCAGATTGTGATTTAATAATAGATGATGATACATCATTAGCATACCCAAAATACTTTACCCCAAACGGCGATGGCTTTAACGATACCTGGAAAATCAAGTTTTCAGATTTAGAGACGACACTAAGTATAAAAATATTTGACCGATACGGTAAATTCCTAAAAGAATTAACTCACAACAACTCTTGGGACGGGATGCTCAATGGTCATGAACTTCCGGCTACTGACTATTGGTTTATAGTAACCAGAGTAAATGGAAATGAGTACAAAGGTCATTTTAGCCTAAAACGATAAAAATAAAAAGCGCAAAATTGAATAAACTTTGCGCTATTTTTTAAAATTTTCGTGAATTTGTGTTTATCCAAATTTAAAACTTATGTTCCTTTTTGCTAATTACCAACAAAGAAAACAAAGAGATACAAGCTGCGAAAGTCAAATAAAAACCTACGTAAGTTAAACTATAATGTGTTGCCAACCAAATCGCAATCATAGGTGCAAACGCGGCTCCAATAATCCCTGCCATATTAAATGCTAAAGAGGTACCTGAATAACGAACATTTGTAGGAAATAATTCTGATAAGAATGTTCCTAATGGACCATAAGTAAATCCCATCAAAGCCATTCCCACACATAAAAATAGTGTTACTAGAACAGGACTCCCTGAATTCATGAAAAATGAAAATACAAAACCAAATAAAGCAATTGCTGTTGTAGCATAAATAAGCATTTGTCTACGCCCAACACGATCTGCCATGAGTGCCGAAACAGGAATAAACAGTGCAAAAAACAACACCGAAAACAACTGCATTAGCAAAAAATCTCTTTTAGAATAACCTAAATCTGATGTTGCCCAACTCAATGTAAAAACCGTCATTAGATAAAAAACTAAGAAAGTCGTGATAGCAGCAAATGTTCCAAAAATCAACTGATTTTTATAAAATTTTATAAGAGTAAAAAAGGGAACCTTCACTTCTTCTTCTTTTTTTGCGTTTTCAAAAGCGGGAGTTTCGGTAATTTTTAATCGGATATAGAAACCAACTACGACTAATAACGAACTTGCTATAAAAGGAATTCTCCATCCATAATCAAGAAAATCTTGAGAACTCATAGTATCTGTTAAAATCAAGAAAGTTCCACCAGAAAGCAACAAACCTATTGGCGCACCTAATTGCGGAAACATACCATACCATGCGCGTTTATTAGGCGGAGCGTTCTCGATAGCTAACAACACGGCTCCACCCCATTCACCGCCTAGACCAACACCTTGGCCAAAACGGCAAAGCATCAATAATAACGGCGCTGCAATTCCGATACTCGCATAACTAGGTAAAAAACCAATACTCACCGTTGAAATTCCCATCGTCAATAAAGCAACTACTAATGTCGTCTTGCGACCAATTTTATCTCCATAATGACCAAAAACTGCCGAACCAAGAGGTCGAGAAAGAAAAGCTATAGAAAAAGTAGCTAAGGATAGTAAAACCGAATTGGTACTATCTGCAGATGGAAAAAATAATTGAGGAAAAACTAAAACTGCCGCATTAGCATAAATATAGAAATCAAAAAACTCAATCGTTGTACCAATTAAACTACCAAAAAGAACATGTTTTAATGAATTTTCTTTTTTCGGATGTGAACTATCTTTCATAGGAAGGTAAAATATTTTTGTAAAATTGATGTTATTTTTCGAAAGTAACAAATGAATTTAGTCCCAATAACATTGACTTTTCAAGAAATCAATCCTGCTCTTTTAACTCTATAAATTTGAAATAAGAATAAACAATTGGCACCAAAGATATTACTACTACTACTACTACTACAAAAACATAAATAAAAATAGTTTTAGCAATTGTCAGACTACTCAATACTATTATCAATCCTCTGACAATCACAAATTACCTACAATAGCATGTGGTAACTTCCAAACTTCCTTACTCTCTAATCTCCGAGACGTTTTTATTCCAATAAAATAATTGGGCTGGATTACTTTAAAATAATTCCCTACTGCTATAAATAAAGCACCAAGTGGAATAAAAATAAAATTTGAGTTTCTTTCAATAAGAACTCATGACTGCACTTTATATACTAAAACAAAAAACGATTTTTCCCGATTATTGAATGACTATTTAGTCATATAAATAAATCTAATTTCTCCCACACCAATGCATTTCAAAGTAAAAGAACTAAAGTCTTACACTGGGATCTTAAAAAACAAACCCAATTATTATCCTATTAAATACATCATATTTATGCTATAAGAAACAATACACTTCAATAACATTTAACGAGCTGTGATAAAACTAATTTCTTTAAATAAAGAAACCTATAATTATAACCTTCAAATTTACGAATCAAATATTTTTAATCTCCTTTTATAACTAAATCATCTAATTTAATATAGTTTTAGCATATTTATTTGCTCATCTATATTTTTAACCGTAAAATTACATAATATTAACATATCCTTAATAGATAAAATAAGATCTTCTGCTTTGAAAATAGAATCAAAATATACTACAACTCTTGATGACTCCGCACTATGGAGCCAGCTAAAAGCAGGAGATGAAAAAGCTTTTTCAGTGCTTTTTGAAAAGTATTACGAGCATTTACTACGATATGGAAATTCTTTTTCAAACCACTCTGAAAAAGTTCAAGACTGTATTCAAGATGTATTTGCTGATATTTGGTTATATAAACATTCTTTGAGCGACACCGATAATGTAAAAGCATATCTATTATCTAGTGTTCGAAAAAGAATTGCTAGATTACAGGAACGCGACCATATTTTTAGTAAAACAACTTCAACAGATACGATTCAATTTTTATTTGATTTTTCGATCGAACACCAATTAATTATCGACGAAAGCACCGCCGATAAGGTACGTCAACTTAACACACTAATTAATCTTTTACCTTCTAGACAAAAAGAAGCGCTGTACCTTAGATACCACCAGGGACTAAGTGTAGAGCAAATTGCTGATATGTTGGACGTCAATTACCAATCAGCTAATAATTTATTACACCGCGCATTACTCAACTTACGCAAAGAATGGAACACCAACATTCCTTTACTAATACTATTGTCTTACAGTATATTATAATTTTATCTTAAATAAATTAAAATAAAATCTTAATTTACTGAGTATATAATAAGAAAACTGTCCTTTATCTCTTTGTAACCTTATTTTTAGATGCAAAAACGTAATAAATATACCGAAATAGAAGATTTTTTATCTGATGAATCATTCCAGTCCTGGGTACGCACAAATGCGGACTTTGAAAACTGGGAAGAATGGACATTAGAAAATCCTATTCGAGCCAAATTAGTTGAAGAATCCAGACAATGGATCTTAGCAATGAAGGTTCCTGAAAATAACTTACCCACATCAATTATTCAAACGGCATTAGTAGCTACTTGGAATAAAATTGAAAATAATGAAACTTCAAAAAATAGAGAAATAAAATTATGGAATAATAATTGGCTAAGGTCCGTTGCGGCAGTTTTGGTTTTTGGTTTAATTACTTCATGGACCTACAGTCATTTATTTATCCCTACGAACTCTACTCAAGTTTACAATGAACTTATTCAAGAAAATAATGATGAGGGGCTTGTTGAACAAACCAATAATTCAAATAAGTCGCAAATAATTACTTTATCCGATGGAAGCTCTGTTTTATTACAACCACAAAGTAAATTGAGTTACCCCAAAAATTTTGTAGGAAACGAAAGAAGAGTCTATTTATCTGGTGAAGCATTTTTTGAAATTAGTAAAAATCCTAAAAAACCATTTCTAGTCTTTGCCAATGAAATCGTTACTAAAGTAGTTGGAACTAGTTTTAGGATAAGTGCATTTTCGAACGAGCCAAATGTAGAAGTGCTTGTAAGAACAGGAAAGGTGAAAGTGCAGTCTAATGAAAGTATATCAAGTTCACATAAAAAGGAGGAAATCACATTGCTTCCTAATGAAGCACTACGTTTTACTCGAAAAAATTCAACGTTCGATAAAATCACAGATATTACAAAAGATAAAACTTTAATCCATTCTGCTCGAACTATAGAACAATTAAGTTTTGATTTTACTGACATTCCCGTTAGTCAGATCTTCAAAACAATGGAACAAGCTTATTTAGTAAACATTGAGTTTCCTAAAGACAAATTAAAAGAATGTCATCTTACGACTTCACTAATTGACCAGCCTCTACCAGAAAAACTTAAAATCATTTGCAAAGCGCTAGGAAACAATACAAGTTATGAAATGAACGGAAACCAAATCATCATCTCTTCAGATGGTTGTAATTAATTTATTTAATGCCTATGTAACATGACCTAAAAATAAAAAAGCGCCGAAAATGCTCTAACATATTCGACGCTTAAGTGAATCAAATTGTCTTTCTGTAAAAAGCAATTTGTGTTGTCCCTATAATACCCGTTAAAAAGTACTAATTAAAACAAACCAAAATTATGAAAAAACCTGTTGTAAAACAACGATTACTCTTCCGAATCATGAAAATAACGTTATTTCAATTACTGTTGGCCTTTGTGTTTTCCACTGTTACCATGGCAAATAGTGTTAAAGGTCAAAAGAAATTAGACACTAAAGTTACTCTTAATATTGAAAACTTAAGCTTATACAATGCTTTGGTTCAACTTGAGAAAACAGCGAATGTTAAATTTTCATATAATTCAAGAATAAGTCAGCTGAATCAAAAAGTGAGTTACAAAGCAAATAATGAGTTATTATCATCAATACTTGCTAATATTTTACTACCGCTTAATATTAATTATTCTGAAGTAAGTAATCAAATTATATTGCAAAATACAACTGCGCAAACTAATGGTTTATTAAGTTCAAACTTACCGAAATCGTTTCTAGACAATACTATTTTTGCTATTACTGCCAAAGGAATAGTTATTGACGAAAGTGGAAATCCTTTACCTGGAGCTACGGTAATGGTAAAAGGAACTAAAATATCTGTATTGACAGATTTAAATGGAAATTTCACCATTGATGTACCTGCAAACAGCAGCCTACTTGTTATTTCTTACATAGGAATGGAAACACAGGAAGTTGCAATAAAATCAACTCCAATTACAGTAATTCTGAGCGAATTTGGACAAAAATTAAATGAAGTAGTAATTACTACGGGATATGAGAAAACATCCAAAAGAACTTTTACAGGAGCTATAAGCAAGATCACTGGAACAGATTTACTAGTTGAAGGTGTTGTAGATATCAGTAGAATGATTGAAGGTAAAGCAGCCGGAGTAACGGTTCAAAATGTTACTGGTACTTTTGGTACAGCCCCAAAAATTACCGTACGTGGTTCTTCTTCTATTTTTGGAGATACAAAGCCACTTTGGGTAATAGATGGTATTGTTCAAGAAGATATCGTAAATCTTTCTTTTGCTGATTTAGCATCAGGAAATTCAGAAACTCTATTGAGTTCTTCAATTGCAGGATTAAACCCTAATGACGTTTTAAGTATTGAAATATTAAAAGATGCATCAGCAACTTCTATTTATGGTTCAAGATCTTTGAACGGTGTTGTTGTTGTGACTACTAAACAAGGAAGACGTGAGTCTCCATTAAGTGTTACCTATTCATTAGAACAAACGGCAAGAACAGTTCCTAACTACAGTCAATATGATATTTTGAACTCTCAAGAAACAATGAGCATTCTTAAAGAAATTGAATCAAAAGGATTCCTTGGTTTACCTGAAACCTCTCAAGGACGTTACGGAGGTGTTTACAACATTCTTGCAAACGCCATTAACACTTATGATCAAACTAGTGGAACTTATGGTGTTAAAAATGATGAACCAAGTAGAAATGCTTTCTTAAAAAAATATGAATTAGCAAATACAAACTGGTTTAAAGTTTTGTTTAGACCATCTATTACACAAAACCACTCGCTAAGTTTTTCTGGTGGAGGAAAAAACAATGCTTACTTTGCATCTCTTGGTTTTTACCATGATCCAGGATGGACACTTGCTGACGGTGTAAATCAATTGACATCAAATATTAAAAACACTTTTTTTATAAATGATAAGTTTAGCCTAACGTTATCAACTCAGGCATCTGTTAGAGATCAATCAGCTCCAGGAAGTTACGACAGTCTTAAGGATGGTGTTAGCGGAAGCACAACTAGAGATTTTGATATTAATCCATTTAATTATGTTTTAAATACAAATAGAGCATTAAGACCTTATGATGACAATGGAAACTACGAATATTATAGAAACAACTGGGCTCCAATAAATATAATTGAAGAATTACAAAACAATTATATGGACATTAAGGTTAAAGACATTCGCTTTCAAGCAGATTTGGCTTACAAAATAAATCCAAAGTTGACGTATAACTTCACAGCTAATGCTCGTTATGCTAATACAACTAGAGAACATAATATTCTTGAACAATCTAATATCGTGGGTGCATATAACGCTCAAGAAACTACAATCGTAAGAGATCAAAATATCTTTTTGTACCAAGATCCTGACGACTTAACTGCTCCAAAAGTTTCTGTTTTACCTAATGGTGGTATCTTAAGAAAGTTTTCAAATGAATTAACTTCTTATAACATTAGAAATAGTTTTAACTATAAAAATGTATTTAACAACAAACATGAGCTAGAAGCTTTATTTGGTCAAGAACTTAGGTCTGTTGATAGAAATAGTAATAATTTTACTGCTTTTGGTTTACAATATGACAGAGGATTAACTGCTTTTACAGATCCTAGATTATTAGAAAAACTAATAAACGGTGGAGAATCTTATTATGGTTTTAATGAAGAAAGAGAAAGAACTGTTGGTTTCTTTAGTAAAGTAGGATATACTTACGACAGACGCTATACTGGATCGATCACTGGCCGTTATGATGGCTCGAACAGACAAGGAAATAGCGCTTCTTCAAGATGGCTACCTACATACACTTTTAGTGGAAAATGGAATGTTATGGAGGAAGACTTCATGAAAAATGTAAAAGCAATCAATACATTAAGCTTAAGAGGTTCTTACGGTCTAACTGCAACAGCAGGTCCAGCAACCAACTCATTAGCTATCTATAAAAGTTTCATTACTGATCGTTTAAACTTATCAGATAGAGAAACAGGATTGAACATCGATGAACTTCAAAATGGAGATTTAACTTGGGAGAAACAATTTGAAACTAACATTGGTTTAGATTTAGGTTTGTTTAACAATAGAGTTCAGTTTACAACAGATGTTTATAGTCGTAAAGCATTTGATTTAGTAGATTTTGTTACCACTTCAGGAATTGGAGGGCAAAAATTAAAACAAGGTAACAATGCAGATATGGAAACAAAAGGTATTGAGTTTTCACTTTCTACAAAAAATTTAAATAACACAAGACTGAAATGGTCGACTTCTTTCAATTTCTCTGTTTATAACCAAGAAATCACAAAGTTACAAAACGAGCCATCTGTTTTAGGTTTAGTTGACGGTACAGGAGGAAATTCAGTAGGTCACCCAAGAAATGCTTTGTACTCTTACCAATTCACAGGATTGAACACTCAAGGATTACCCACTTTTGTAATGGCAGACGGAATAGTTGACAATGTTACAGGTGCCAATTTTCAAGATACGGAAGATATTACAAAATACTTGAAATATGAAGGTTCTATTGAGCCAAATAAGTCAGCAGGTATCTCTAATACTTTTACCTATGACAATTGGTCTTTGAATGTGTTTATCGTTGCTGCTGGAGGAAATAAAGTACGTTTAAATCCGATCTATTCTGATCAATATGATGACTTGACAGTATTTACAAAAGAATTCACAAACCGATGGATAAATGCTGGTGATGAAGCTTTAACAAATATTCCTGTAATTGCAGATCAAAGATTGATTGCAAATTATGCTTCACAGTCAAAAGATTTGACAAGAGCTTATAATGCATATAATTTTTCAGACGAGCGTATTGCTGATGGAACTTTCGTAAGATTGAAAAACGTATCAATAAGTTATGAGTTTCCTAAAGATTTAAAGAAAAAATTGGGTCTTAATCTTTTCTCTATGAAAGCATCAACAGCAAACCCACTTTTAATCTATTCTGATAAAAAACTTAATGGTCAAGACCCTGAGTTTTATAGATCAGGTGGTGTTTCTCAACCAATCACGAGCCAATATACATTCTCTATTAACGTATCATTTTAATAAAAAAACATGAGAAAAATAAAAATAACCCTAACCCTCCTTGTAATATTAGGACTTAGTAGCAGTTGTGATGATTTTCTTTCTGAAATTCCTGACAACAGAACACAATTAGATACCCCAGATAAAATATCTGAAATATTAGTTAATGCATATCCTGAAGCTAGCTACATGGACTTTGCTGAAACAATGACTGACAATGCGTCTGACAGTGAAAACCTGCCTGCTACGACTATTAAAAACAGTCAAAATTACAATTGGCAGATGGCTGACGATATTACAAGAGATACTCCTGCATTTTATTGGGATGCTTGTTATGTTGCCATAGCGCATGCAAATCAAGCAATTGAAGCCATAAGTAAGCTTGGTAACCCAGCTAACTTAAATGCACAAAGAGGAGAAGCTTTTATGGCTCGAGCATACTCACATTTTATGTTAGTAAGTATCTTTTCACAAAGATACAATCCAGCTACAGCTGCAACAGACCTTGGAATTCCTTATGTACTAGAACCTGAAACTGTATTGTTAAAAACATACACTCGAAACACCGTAGCTGAAGTATTTGCTAATATTGAAAGTGATATTGTGGAAGGATTAAAATACGTGGGAGATGATTATACTCAACCAAAATTTCATTTCAATAAAGCAGCGGCAAAAGCTTTTGCAAGCCGTTTCTATCTTGTAAAAGGAGACTGGGATAAAGTAGTATTAAATTCAAATGATTTAAGTAGTCAACCAGTAGGTAAATTGAGAAGTATTGCAGATTACAATCTTCTAGATACTACAACAAGATTTAACATCTATTCGCAAGCTTCTGAAAACACTAATTTATTAGTGGTATCAACTTCTTCTTTGTACAATAGAACAATTAGAAGCAATAGGTTTGGTTTGTCAGGTGCTGAAAGAAATACCGTTTTTGGAACAGCAACTAATTTATTTAATAAAAGTTGGTTAGTTAGTAGTTTTTCTAGCAATGGTTCTATATCAATATATTTACCAAAATTTGTTGAATACTTTAAGTACACTAATGCCAATGCAGGTATTGGTCTTCCATATGTAACAAATGTTTTATTGAGTAATGAGGAATTATTTCTTAATAAAATTGAAGCGCACATCATGAGGAATGAGTTTGCATTAGCGAATACCGAAATGGAATACTTCTTCTCTATACGTACAACTGGATATTCAGCAACTACAGATAAAGTAACTGAAGCAAAAATTGTTGCTAAGTACCCTGTCATAACTGATGAATATACTCCATTCTATACTTTAACACCAGTTCAGGCTTCATACATCAAAGCGGTTGCTGAGTTAAGAAGAATAGAATTTATACATGAAGGACTTAGATGGTTTGACATCAAGCGTTTTAACATACCCGTAACGCACAAAATCTACAACCAACCAAGTAATATATTAGTAAAGGATGATAAACGTAGAGCTATACAAATACCTTTACACGTAACTAATACAGGAGTTGAAAAAAATCCAAGTTAATTAAAACAGAGCTATGAAAACATTAAATAAATATAAGACAATAGTATTACTATCTGCGGTAGTACTTCTAGGGGCTTGTTCAGGTGACGAACCACTAAAAGAAAGCCAATTAGATTTATCAACACCGTCTAAAACAGCATTAGACAATTGGATCGATACTAATTATCTGAACCCGTACAACATCAATGTTCAGTATAAATGGAATCAGAATGCAGTAGACAATAATAGATTTTTATTTCCTCCACTACAGTCTAAAGTACAACCAGTACTTGAAATTATTCAAAAAATATGGTTGAACAGTTATAAAACTGTTGCTGGACCTAATTTTGTAAAAATTATTGCTCCAAGAGAATTTGTTCTTGTAGGGGGAGTTAATTTAAATACAACAGGAACCGTTACCTTGGGTTTAGCCGAAGGTGGTAAAAGGATAACCTTCTTTGAAACTGACAATGTTAATAAAACTAATCGTGCAAATATCAAGCGTTTTGTTCATACTATACAACACGAATATATTCACATTTTGAACCAGACTAAGCCGTTTGACGAAAAATCATTAGCTAAAATCACACCTTCTGGTTATTCTTCTGCATGGTATAACACTACTGATGCAGCAGCACTAGAACAAGGATTCTTAACTGCTTATGCTAAGTCAAATATTAATGAAGACTTTGCAGAAACTGCTGCAACGATTCTAATCAATTCAAAAGCTGAATATGCTGCGATTCTTGCTGGAATTACAAGTACGACTGCCGTAACAAGTATTAAAGCAAAAGAAGCTATAGTTGTAAAATATTACAAAGATGCCTACGGAATTGACCTTTATCTGCTGAGAGACGAAGCAGAGAAAAACACAACAGCTGTAATTAACGGAAATTAGTAAGTTAAAGAGGCTCTTAAAAAAGTCTATTTTAAAAAATCTATTTTATAACCACATAAATTAATAGTATGAAACTTAAAACTATAATTAACTATCTATTCATCGCCGTTTTAGCGATGCAATTAGTTTCCTGCGACAATAAGGAAACCTTAGATTCTCCATTTAATGCGACTCCTACAGAGCGATTAAATGCACAACAAAAAGAGCTTAATGATGTATTAGAATCATCAGAGTTTGGATGGAAAGCCATCTACTTTACAGATGCTACACAATTAGGCGGCTTTACTCACGTATTTAAATTTAAAGCAGGAAAAGTTGACATGGCTTCTGATTTTGATGATGATACTGCCATATATTCTAGTGAGTACAGTATCGACTTAGGAAGTACTGTTAGCCTTGTTTTTACAACAAAAAACAGAATTCACTTACTATCTGATTCTAATAATTATCCAATTGCCTCTTTACGTGGTAAAGGATACAAAGGAGATTTTCAGTTTTTATACTATGGTCAAGATAATGGACAAATTGTTTTTAAAACAAATAGAAGTTTTGAAGAAGTTCGTTTTGTAAAAGCCACTGCCCAAGATTGGACTAATTTAGCTAAAAATAGAGCTATGATACCTAATGTTGTCGGAGCTACAACAAGACCTTTGTTTCGCCTTTTAGAAACTAATAATGGTAGTAAAATCAGTCAGTTTGATTTTACTTTCACAGGTGCAACACGATTCGCTACGGCAAATTCTATAGAAACTGGTTCAAGTGTGAGTTATAATATGGGAATTGCCTATACTCCTACAGGTATAATCGTTAATCCCGCTGTAAAAGTAGGAACACAGACGCTTTCTGAGTTTACTTATGACGCTACGACTGGAAACTTTATTGCTACAGGAACAGCTGGTGTTACTGCAACAATCAAATACACTACTCAACCATTAGTGTTAACAGATGACTACAAGCCATTATTAGCTGGAAATCCACGAACAATATATGGTTATATAGCTGCAAATTTAGCAACAGCACCTACCAATTCAATACTTTGTAATAACTTATTGAATGCAGTAAATGCCGCTGTAGCATCAACACAAAAAATAAATAGAGTATCCTTCTATTTTAATGATGGTGCCAATGGTAGTTATATTTCTTATTCTTTCCTAGGTGGTAAATCAACATTATACCATTTTGTAACTGTAACCGAAGATCCAGTTAACAAAACAATTATTCTTAAAGACAATGGATGGCTTGGAGGAAGTGAGCCTGCGCTTTTAAAAGACTTGGACAAACAATTATTAGATCCTAAAGGACTATATGTTAAAAAAGAAAAGTTTACAATCACCTATTCTAACTCAATCTACACATTTACTACTGCATCAAATAATTTTAGAATAACAACATATGCATTGTAATAATTAGAAAAACTATATCACGAAACTGGCTGTCTTTTTAAGACAGCCTTTTTTTTACAATAAATCTAAAATATAACCTTAAAACAACATAATTAATTTCGACAATTCACAAAGCTTTCATAAACCTAAAAAGCCTAACTTTACTTTTAATTACTTTAGCAATAAATTTAGAAATTCTTACTTATGCCTACAGACTGTATCAGCTATCAAAACTCAGGATATTTCTCCTCGTTGATGAATGATTATTTAGATCAAAATAACAATTTACACGCTTTATATAACCGTTTCCCAACACTTGAAAATTTTGAAGCACAAATTCTTGAAAAAGAAAAGAATTACGATGATTCAAATAGATTCACTTTAGTTTCAGTACTGCAAAAACAATACGCCGCTATTGAAACTTCTCACCTGACACAACAGAATATTGAAGCTCTAAAAGTGACCAATACTCTTACCGTGACAACTGGACATCAATTAAATTTATTTACGGGTCCCTTATATTTCTTATATAAAATCATCTCCACGATTAATCTTACCAAGGAGTTAAAAGCAAAATATCCTGCTTACAACTTTGTCCCTATTTATTGGATGGCGACGGAAGACCATGATTTTGAAGAAATCAATTATTTCAATTTCAAGGGGAGAAAATTCAGATGGAATAAGGAAAGTACGGGACCTGTCGGGAGATTATCGACCGAAGGACTGTCAGATGTCTTTGAACTATATTCCCAGGAATTAGGCTCAAGCACCAATGCCGAAACCTTGAAAAATTTATTTGAGGACGCCTATCTTAAACACGACAATTTAGCGGACGCCACACGTCATTTAGCAAATTCGCTTTTTGGAGCACAAGGTCTAGTAATTCTTGATGCCGATGATGCCGATCTAAAGCGTAGTTTTATTCCTTTTGCAAAAGAAGAACTTTTACACCAAACTTCCCATAAGGCAGTACTTGAAACAACTGAGAAATTAAATAAGTACAACATACAGGTCAATCCACGCGAAATCAATTTGTTTTATATCGAAGATAAAATGCGGGAACGCATTATTATGGAAGACGGGAAATACAAAATAAACAATACCAAAATTGAATTTTCTCCAGAAGAAATCTTGACATTATTAGAAACCAACCCAGAGATGTTCAGCCCTAACGTGATTATGCGTCCACTATATCAGGAAGTCATTTTACCTAATCTTTGTTACATTGGCGGGGGTGGAGAAATTGGGTATTGGTTGGAATTAAAATCCTTTTTTGATGCGGTAGACATTACTTTTCCAATGCTATTAGTTCGAAATTCTGTTCTTTTATCTACTGAAAAGCAAGCTAAAAAAGCAGATAAGTTAGATTTGACTTGGAGTGATTTATTTTCTAAACAAGCTGATTTAGTAAATGATAAAACAACACAGCTATCTGAATTCCCAATCGATATGTCTACTTTAAAAAAACAATTGCAAGAACAATTTAAAGCATTGTACGAAATAACAAAACTAACGGATAAGTCGTTTGTGGGAGCTGTAAAAGCACAGGAAGTAAAACAAACTAAAGGACTGGACAATCTAGAAAAGCGTTTATTAAAAGCACAAAAACGAAAGTTGAGTACTATTTTGGAACGTATAACCGACTTACAAAACGAGCTGTTTCTAAATAAAAGTTTGCAGGAACGTCAAGCTAATTTTTCAGAATTTTATTTGGAATCAGGTGCTAATTTGATTCCGAAATTAATCGAAAGACTTAAACCATTAGAAAATAAATTCGAGATCATTATCGTTTAATTTTTTTACTGTCACTATAATAAAGATTTTGTAAAATAATTACATAAAAAAACACTATTTTTGCACAAAATCTAAAAAAAAACAAAATGGCTACAAATAGAACATTTACAATGATTAAGCCTGATGCTGTTGCTAACGGACACATCGGAAACATACTTGCAATGATTACAACTGCAGGTTTCAAAATTGTTTCTTTGAAATTAACTCAACTTACTGTTGCAGATGCTCAAGCATTTTATTCAGTACACGCTGCAAGACCATTCTACGGTGAATTAGTAGAATTTATGTCAAGAGGTCCTATTGTTGCTGCGATTTTAGAAAAAGACAACGCTGTCGAAGATTTTAGAACACTAATTGGTGCTACTAATCCAGCTGATGCTGCCGAAGGTACTATCCGTAAAGCATATGCTACTTCTATTGGAGAAAATGCAGTTCACGGTTCTGACAGTGATGAAAATGCAGCTATCGAAGGTGCTTTTCATTTTGCAGGAAGAGAGCAGTTTTAATCTCTGAATAAACATAAAGTATTTTAAAATAATAATTAAATGCTATAAAAAAGTCATTCAACATTAGTTGATTGTACTAAAAATATAGACGAATTGATTATTAATTATAATAAAAATGAGCCCGATATTGTATCGGGCTCATTTTTTTATAGGCTCAAACTCACTCGAGAGCAACTATTGTATTTTACATGCTTTTTATTTTATTGATTCATGCCCCGCATATCTATTCCCAGTAACTTTACGCTGTGATTTAAAATGTGCAACAGCATAAAAATCCATTCGTTGAGGACCTTCTATTCTTATGAATTCTAGATCCGTTTTACTTAACGTACGGCTGCCAAGCACACCCAGCCACAAACAATTGAAATCTAAAACTTTAGTTGTTTCTAATGGTAGATTTTCTTCCCAATTTATTTACTCTTTCACCTTAAAAATCAAAAACGCTCTAAATTATTTATTAAAACTATTACTTCTTTTGGGACCAGAATTTTACTTTGGGTTTTGAAATCAAATAAAATAACCTCGTGGGTTTTTATTGCGGCCAATTTTTGGCTTTTTTCACTATAATAAAAAGATTTTAGGACGATTCTGTCATCCCTAATTTCTTCCGTTTTTGTACCAATATGAATTGTATCGGGATAGGTTACCGGAGCAATATATTTAACCGACTGAAAACCTAAAATAATACCTGCTTTCATTTTCTCGCCTTCAGAGGAAAAGAATCCAAGTGCTCTAAAATAATCAATCCTGGCTGTTTCTCCCCATCGAACATATACCACATTATTAACGTGTTGCAATGCATCCATTTCTCCCCACTGCACTTCAATAGTCGAAATAACAGGGTACTGTTTTAAAATATCTTTCATTTTTTTAATAGGTCTTTAAACAATCCGCGGGCGATTACTATTTTCATAATTTCATTAGTTCCTGCATAGATGCGGGCAACACGATTGTCAGCATACATACGTGCTATGGGATAATCCCACATATATCCATAACCTCCAAATAATTGTAAACATTCATCCACTACGCTTCCACACATATCCGTTGCCGAATATTTAATCATTGAAGCAGTTTCAGTAGTCAATTTATGATCCACTAATAACTCTATACAGCGATCTAAGAAAGCCTGATGTATTTGCATTTGGGTAGTACATTCGGCTAGTTTAAACTGGGTATTTTGAAACCCGGCAATCTGAGTTTTAAAAGCTTCTCTTTCGGTAGTGTAAGCGATGGTGTTTTCAATGGCACCTTCGGCTGTTGCTACTGCAAAAATCCCTACTGTTAGACGTTCACGTGCCAATTCTTCCATCATGATTTTAAAACCCATTCTCTCCTCGCCCAATCTATTCTCCTTTGGTACTTTTACATTATCAAAAAATAACTCGCAGGTGTCTTGAGATTTCATTCCTATTTTCTTGAAGGGAATTCCTTTACTGAAACCTTCCATTGCTGTTTCCATAATAAGCAAGGTAACTCCTTCCTGATCTGTATTGACATTTGTTTTTACTGCTACAATAGCCATGTCGCACATAAAACCATTGGTGATAAACGTTTTTTGCCCGTTTACTACATAATGGTCGCCTTTATCTTCAGCAGTGGTTCGAAGTGCTTTCAAATCACTCCCACAATTAGGTTCGGTCATCCCTATGGCAGTAATCATGTCGCCTTTGGCCATTTGCGGCAAATACTTCTGCTTTTGAGCCTCTGTTCCATATTTCAATAAATAAGGAGCTACAATGTCAGAATGCAGTGAAAAACCAGGGCCGCTAATTCCTTTTTTAGCAAACTCTTCTATTAATAAGGCATTAAATGAAAAATCAAGTCCTCCACCTCCGTACATTTCTGGCATATCAATGCACAACAATCCTAATTCCCCAGCTCGTTTCCATATTTCACGGCTTACCATACCCTCTTTTTCCCATTCATCAATATGATCTATAATTTCATTCGAAATGAATTCCTGAATCATTCCTTGCATCATTTTATGTTCTTCTGATGCGTAAATCTTTCTTTCTATTAGTATATTCTGTAACATATATTTTAGTTTTTTGATTACTTTATTTTTAATTTTCGTAGAAAACACGGTTGTTTCCTGCATTTTTTATTCGCTCTTTTAAACTTTCTGGCAACTTAAATCTCGCTCCATATTTAGAGTCTAATTTCGCACTATACAAAGCAAATTCCTTGGCTCCTACATAATCAATGTATGACATGACGCCTCCTGTATGTATTGGAAATCCTAATCCTAAAATCGAACCTACATCAGCATCTTTGGGTTCTTGAAGCACTCCGGAGTCTAAGCATTTATATGCATCGATGACCATGGCGAATAATAACCTTTTACCCACTTCCTCTTCATCATAACTGGCTTGAGGAGGGTAGATTTTTGACCATTCTTTCCAAATCGATTTCTTTTCTCCTTTTGGATAATCATATAAACCTCTGCCTTCTTTTTTACCTGTTCGCCCATGAGTTTCAATAATAGTGACCAAAGTCTGTCGTAAATTAATTTCATGTGGCGTTAAATTTGGGTCTTCACTCATTATTGCCAACATTAATTTCAAATTAATCTCATCTGAAATCGCCAAAGGACCTACTGGCATACCTATCTTTCTTGCCACATTTTCAATTACGGCAGGTGGTACCCCTTCGGTAAGCATTGTAATTCCTTCATTTATAAATTTTCCAAAAACTCTTGAAGTAAAAAATCCCCGACCGTCATTTACGATAATAGGTACTTTCCCAATTGCTATTACATAATCCATGGCTGCTGCCAATGTTTTTTCGCTTGTTTCCTTACCTACAATTACCTCTACTAACTGCATCTTCTCTACTGGTGAAAAGAAATGCAACCCTATAAATTTATCTGGTCTAGAGGAGGATTTCGCAAGTTGGGTTATCGGAATCGTTGAAGTATTCGAAGCATAAATCACCGTTTCATTAATCACTTTTTCGGTTTCGACAGTAATCGTGTTTTTTAGTTTTTCATTTTCGAAAACGGCCTCAATAATCAAATCACAAGACGCTAAATCAGTATTTGAAGCTGAAGTTTTAACTTTTTGCAATAGCGCATCAGTTTTATCTTCAGTTGTATATCCGTTTTGTAGTTTTTTCTGCTCTTGTATCTTTATATAGTCTTTCCCACTTTCTGCTTTTGCTACACTCACGTCTTTCAGCACCACATCTATTCCTGCCTTTGCATTAACATAAGCAATCCCTGCTCCCATCATTCCTGCTCCTATAACTCCAATTTTTTTGAAAGAAACCCGGTCATAGCCTTTGGGTTTTGATTTCCCTCGGGCGGCATCGTTTATAAAAATAAAGGAAGCCCGAATGATATTTTTGGTTTCCTTACTGAATAAGGTATCCACAAAATAGCTTGCTTCAACTTCTAATGCTTTATCAATGTGGCAGGCTGCTCCGTAATAAATCGCACTGAGTACATTTTTTATATGTGGTAAATTTCCATGAGTTGTTTTATAAGCCATCGCATTCGAAACACTGAAAAATTCAGTAACTCCAGAAATTTGTCCCACACCCATTGGAGTTCCAGGTACTTTAAATTTTTTGTTATCCCAAGGTTGCATACTAGTTCCCTTTGTACGTATCCAGTTTTTAGCCAGCATTACGATATCGTCGTCAGGACTGCAAATTTCATCTACAAGGCCATCTTTTAAGGCTGGTTCTGCAGTTAGTTTTTTGGATTGTGTAATGTATTGGACCGTTTTCTGTGGGCCAAGCATCCTCAAAAAGCGTTGTGTACCTCCCGCTCCAGGGAACAAACCAACAGAACATTCGACCAATCCGATATAACTTTTTGAATGGGTACTCATGATCCGGTGATGGCAAGCTAATGCAATTTCGCATCCACCACCAAGTGCAAGACCGTTTATCGCAGCTACAACTGGTTTGCCACAAGTCTCCATTTTTCGTAAATAGGTATTGGTTTGCATGAGCATATCAAAACATTCCTTTTTTGATTTATCATAATTTAAAAACCATTTTAAATCACCGCCAGCTATAAAATCCTTTTTGGCGGAAGCAATAACAATCCCTTTAACGGCATCATCTGTTATGGCTTGGTTTATAGTCAAAAAGAATTCGGCCATCGTAGATTCATTCATGATGTTTACCGGTGAATCTGCGACATCCCAAGTAACAACTGCAATGCCTTCACTATCAACACTATATTTTATATGTTTATTAATCATAATCTAAAGGATAATTAGTTTCTAAATACGTTCAATAATCGTTGCTATTCCCATTCCTCCACCAACACATAAAGTTGCCAAAGCGGTACTTTTATTTTGACGTTCTAATTCGTCCAAGGCAGTTCCAAGAATGATGCAGCCTGTTGCTCCTAATGGATGCCCCATCGCTATTGCTCCTCCATTAGTATTTACAATTGAGTGATCGATATTAAAATGATCCATTAAACGCATTGGAACGACTGCAAAAGCTTCATTAACTTCAAAAATATCAATATCACTCGCATTCATTTTGGCATTGCGCAATGCTTTATTAGTAGCTGGAATTGGCCCTTCAAGCATTATCAAAGGCTCACTGCCCAATACAGCTCCCATTCTGATTATTGCTCTTGGTTTTAACCCGAGCTTCTCCCCTATTTCTTTGGAACCAATCAACATTAATGAAGCACCATCCACAAGCCCAGAAGAGTTACCTGCATGATGCACATGATTTATTTTTTCGACCTCTAAGTATTTATCAATCGCCGTTTGATCAAACAATTGTTCACCCATTTTTTCAAATGCTGGAGATAAATTAGATAAAATATCTATAGTGGTATTTGCTCGAATGTATTCATCTTTTGCCAAATGAACCAGGCCATTTATATCAGTTACTGGAATTATTGATTTATCAAAAAAGCCGTTTTGTTGTGCAAACGCTGCACGTTTTTGAGAGTTTACCGCAAAGCGATCTACATCGTTTCGGGAATATCCATATTTCGTCGCTATCAAGTCAGCCGAAATTCCTTGAGGAACAAATTTTCCAAAAGCGGCATCGGGTTCCATTAACCAAGCAGAACCGTCAATTCCCATGGGCACTCTAGACATGGATTCTACTCCCCCAGCAATAATCAACTCAGACCATCCTGATTTAATCATAGCTGCAGCCTGATTAATTGCCTCTAGTCCAGAAGCACAATAACGGTTTAGAGAAACGGCAGAGAGATGACCCCCATAATTAGAACATTGTGCAGCGACTTTGGCAACATTTCCTCCTTGTTCTCCTACCTGAGTGACACAGCCTACAATTAAATCTGCAACAAAACTAGTGTCTAAATTGTTTCTTTCTTTTATAGCGGTCAACAAGGTAGTTAATAATTGAACTGGACTGACCGCTGCTAAAGAACCGTTCCCTTTTCCAATCCCCCTTGGCGTCCGAACTGAATCGTAGATATATGCTTCCATTTTTATTAATTATAAGTTACCACTTGGTAACATAATTTAAAAAATGTTACCATACGGTAACAAATATACTCTAATTTATCTAAATTTAAATTATTAAAGCATTATTTTTGCAGCTTACTAGAAGGTTACCTAATTTATTCGCTATGGAACAATACACTCAAGAAACCTATCACTTTGATTTAGCCGACGATAAAATACAAGCTATACATGCCTCTTTAACCACAGATGAAGCAACAACACCTAAAGAATTTGCGATAAAAGCTTACAAATACGTTCGCGATAACTGGCCGTATTATCCTTATCGCTTTAGTTTAATAAACGAAGAATGGCGTGCCTCTGAATTAACAACTCACAAAAGTGGTCATTGTATTGACAAAGTAATTATTTTGATTGCGATTTTAAGAGCAGAGAATATTCCGGCTAGACTTGGATTGGCAAAAGTAAAAAACCATATAGCGGTAGATCAAATTGTCGAAAAATTTGGTTCAGACGTGCTCGTACCTCATGGTTATATCGAAATCTACCTGAATAACAAATGGATAAAAGCAACTCCCGCATTCAACAAGGAACTCTGTGAGATGCTCAATGTAAAAGTTCTAGAGTTTGACGGAGAAAATGATTCTATATTTCAAGAATTTGATGAAAGTGGAAAAAAAGCTTTTATGGAGTACCTTGAAGATTACGGAACTTTTAATGAAGTACCTTTACCATATATGTTCCAATTATTACAACAACATTACCCCCGCATAATTGAATCCGGAATAACATTAGGTGGTGTATTACATCTATCCAAATTATAATGAAAAAAGACAGAGCAGCTACCGAAGAAAAGATTTACAAAGCCTTTTTGGATATTTTAAAAGAAAAAGGCCCTCAGGGAGTAGGGATAAATGCAATAGCTAAAGAAGCTGGAGTTTCTAAATCATTAATTTACCGTTATTTTGGTGGGATGAAAGGCTTATTGTTACGTTTTGCCGAAAAAGGGGACTTCTTTAAATCTTTATTAGTCATTGATGATAAAAAGGATAATTTAGAAAACTTAAAAGGTTTCATTAAAGAAGGAACCAAAGAACTTCGACAAAACACTTTAACCCAAGAAATTCTGCGCTGGCAATTGATTGAAAATAATGAAGACACTAAAAGTCTTTTTAAGTATTTCAATGCACAAGTAGGAAAAACATTTACTACAAATACAAAAGACGAATCCCTTAACGCCGCTTTTCATCTGATGTTAGGCGGTTATGTCTATTTTACACTGTTATCAAAATTTAATAAAACATTTATCGCAACAGATTTAACCTCAGAAAAAACTTGGGAAAATTTTGACGATGCAATCGCCAAAACAATTGAACTATTCAGTAAAACGTAATATGAACCTAAAATCACTCCCTCTTATTGCAACCAAAATCTGTTACGACTGAAGACCTATCAATACACTATCTTTCTGAAAAGCACAATTATAAAGCTTTACAAATCTGTCAAATTACTCAGATCATGACTGAAAGGCTAAAATAAGCAGCGCAACTTCAGTCACACAATCGAGACTTAAATAGGAGTAATGTCATTTTAAAAACACAAATAGGAATTTTCGAAAATAGTTACATAATTACTATTTAGTATCACAAAAGGCATGTTGTTTGCTTTATAATAAAATGGGGTTCTGCTTTTGACTCAGAACTATATTTTTTTTTTGACTAATCTGTTTAAAATAAAGAATATAGTAAGAACAAAAATGGAGGATTATCGCAGAATCAAATTAAAATTAATAGCATCCTATAAAATAACGCCTATGAATACCTATTACTTACATGACGGAACAATACTTAGCGGTCCTTTTAATTTTGCCGAATTAAAAGCAAAAAAAATAACCAAAACCGCTTCCGTGTGGTGCGAAGGAATGGAAGATTGGAAACAAGCAGGAGAGGTGGAGGAATTAAAGAAATCATTGTTTTCCATACCCCCGCCAATTAAGTGTTTCGTTGGCCCTCCAACACCTTCAAAAAACGAATCTGAAAATGAAATTAAGAAGTTTGCACGTGTAAATAAAAAACCCTTATTTCTGGTTGCTGGAATGTTAGTTTTAATTATCGGAACCTTAATTTTTAATACTATACTAGAGAGTAGAACGGATCAAGTCTAAATGTTGTGGGGAAATATTAAATTTCGATATTTGTGTTTATAAAATATGTCTCAATGCAAGATTC
>NZ_JASMRI010000019.1:0-95627 GCF_041431375.1 Flavobacterium sp. Arc3
ATTACTCTTTATTCTTTTGTTCTAACATCTCTGTTAAAACGGCTGTCAATTCAATATGTCTAGGAACGTGTTCTTTTCTTATCTATCCCCTCAATTATCATGCTAAACATGTTTCTCGAAGCGGGTGCAAAAATACAATTTCTTTTCTTTCTCGCAAGAAAAATTTAAAGTTTT
The DNA here is from genome assembly GCF_041431375.1 of Flavobacterium sp. Arc3. Lineage (NCBI taxonomy): Bacteria > Pseudomonadati > Bacteroidota > Flavobacteriia > Flavobacteriales > Flavobacteriaceae > Flavobacterium > Flavobacterium sp. Arc3. The sequence continues at coordinate 175 of NZ_JASMRI010000019.1, forward strand.
TTTCAAGATTTAAATCTCTATTTCTTTATCTTTTCTTACCAGTCTATCAAGGAACTTTGCATGTTTTGCGGGGTGCAAAAGTAATAAGCTAATTCAAATCTCACAAGCTTTTTTTGATTTATTTTTAGAAATAATTCCCAGTCCTAAACCCCTTAATTACTTGCCAATCTTTTAATGAACTTTGCCGTTGTTGCGGGTGCAAAAGTAACTCCTTTATACACTACTTCAAGCTTTTTTATCGCCTTTTTTTTACGCGTTTCTTAGCCGTGGGTTTAACTCGCTGGAAATATGCTCTTTGAATACGAAAGTTTTTTCATCTCCCCGGCCCTCTCCCAAGGAGAGGGGGACTTTATGGACGAGGTTTGTGGAGTTTCTATGCAAATACAGCGTTTTTACAATTGTTTTGTAATTATAACTATTAGTAAACACTTTTTTTTTAGATAATATTAAACACCCTCTATAAGTCTTCGTATTCAAAAACAGTTTTTTTTTTCGTTGCATATTTTACCCTAACCTTCTTTCTTTGCGTTAGGGATAGTAGCGAAAAGCCCACAGTCTCGTCTTTTGGGACGAGACGAGGACTTGTAGCGAATAGCCCGACCGATTATAAAAAAAAAAGAGGCTAATCCTTATATATAGGTATAGCCTCTTTTTTTTATAATGGGAAACGCCCAAATAGTATTTATCGTTTTGGTTGCTGTGCTTTTGATTCCCAGAAATCATTCAGCTTATCAATATCTACAGGATGTGCCGGCATTTGATTTTGCAATCTTCCCGATTCGAAGGCTCTTGCTAGTATAGTTTCTATCAAAAAGTCTTCATTAGATTCAAAAGGAGCATATTCTGTTTTCAAATTAATATCAAACATGCTAGCTGCAGTATTAGACCAAAAGGCTTTCCATCCACTTTTTAGTGTTTTTACCAGGTCGAAAGTTGTAGTTCCCGTTTGACGATGGATTAACTTTACCAATATTCGTCCTTGACTGCGCGACAATTTTTTAAGTTTTGCCTCAAATTCGTCATTGAGGTAACTTTCTACTATCTTAAAATACTTCTTCTTTTCTTTATTGGTAGAAAGCCTTTCCATACCTCTATTTAAAAGCGTTAATCTTTCAGAAGCCATTTTGGCATAAGGATAGGTTCTATAGACTCTACTTTGCAAAATCAGAAATTGTTTCTTAGCATCGGGATCCAACTTTTCTTTTGATACAATAATTTCTTCCAGTTCAATAGTGTCATTCAGCACTTCATCAGTATCCCGTAAAACGTAACCCATTTTTGTAGTGTCTCTAGAAATAACCTGACCATGTGCCATTACTGTTAGAAAAAGAAATAAAATAGAAAATCTAATAAAATGCATAAAGAAAAAATTTAGCGTAAAATTATACATTGTATACGCAAGTGTAATGCCAATTCTATAATTTAGCAAAAAATATATTTTATGAGCACTAAATCGATATTAAAGAAATCCTCTATTACATTTTTAGAGCAATATTTAAACAACGCCTCCCCTACTGGCTTTGAAGCTGAAGGACAGAAATTATGGATGGAGTACTTAAAACCTTATGTTGATACATTTATAACGGACACTTACGGAACAGCAGTAGGGATTATTAATCCTGACGCTCCTTATAAAGTAGTTATTGAAGGGCATGCCGATGAAATTTCGTGGTATGTTAATTACATCACTGACGATGGTTTGATATACGTTATTCGTAATGGAGGTTCAGATCACCAGATTGCCCCTTCAAAACGCGTTAACATTCATACTAAAAAAGGAATTGTAAAAGGTGTTTTTGGATGGCCAGCTATCCACACCCGAAAAGGCGAAAAAGAAGAAACTCCAAAAATTAGTAATTTGTTCATCGACATAGGTTGTGAAACAAAAGAAGAGGTTGATAAAATGGGGGTTCATGTAGGATGCGTGATCACTTATCCTGACGAATTCATGATTCTAAACGAGAATAAATTCGTTTGTCGCGCCATTGACAACCGCATGGGTGGTTTTATGATTGCCGAAGTAGCACGTTTACTACATGAAAACAAAGTAAAATTGCCGTTTGGATTGTACATTACTAATTCAGTTCAGGAAGAAGTAGGTCTTCGTGGTGCAGAGATGATTACTAAAACCATCAAACCAAACGTAGCTATTGTTACTGACGTATGTCATGACTCTACGACTCCAATGATTGAAAAGAAGGTTGAAGGAGAGACAAAAATAGGGAAAGGACCTGTTGTTACTTATGCACCCGCAGTTCAAAATAACCTGAGAGAACTAATTCTAGACACTGCCGAAGAGAAGAAAATTCCTTTTCAGCGTCTCGCTTCTTCAAGAGTTACTGGAACAGACACGGATGCATTTGCGTATAGCAATGGTGGTGTTGCTTCGGCTTTGATTTCACTTCCTTTGCGTTACATGCATACGACTGTCGAAATGGTACACCGTGATGATGTAGAAAATGTCATCAAATTAATATATGAAACACTATTGAAGTTAGAGAACAATGAAACTTTTTCTTATTTTAAATAAGATTAGTAGCTATTCCTGCTATCTGCTTTATCTTTTTCTGGTTTCTAAACGAAACTAGAAAAAGGATATCGCTTCTATCAGGGCTAAAAAAAACCGCAATTCCATCAAGGGTTGCGGTTTTCTTTTATATCGATGTTTTTGCTTTATTATCTGTTTTCTAAATATGTCAGAACGTTTTTTTCAATTCGCTCATTGATATTTGAAATGTCAGCCTTCACAAATTTTTCACCAAGGATTTTTTCATATAATTCAATATATCTTTCGGATACAGTTTCAATATATTCCTCTGTCATATCAGGAATTTGCTGTCCCTCTAAACCTTGAAAACCATTCTGAATTAACCAACGACGTACAAATTCTTTTGACAATTGTTTTTGCTCTTCTCCTTTATCTTGTCTTTCTTGATATCCTTCTGAATAAAAATAGCGAGAAGAATCCGGCGTATGGATTTCGTCTATAAGAACAATAACTCCGTCTTTATTTTTACCAAATTCATATTTGGTGTCCACCAAGATTAACCCACGGCTTGCAGCAATTTCAGTTCCTCTTTGAAATAAAGCTCTCGTATATTTTTCTAATACTAAATAATCCTCTTCAGAAACGATTCCTTTTGAAAGAATGTCCTCTCTTGATATATCGGCATCGTGTTCTCCGTTATCCGCTTTTGTAGTTGGTGTTATAATTGGCGTAGGGAACTTATCGTTCTCTTTTAATCCTTCTGGCATCGCTACACCACAAATTTCTCTTTTACCAAGCGCATATTCGCGAGCTGCATGACCCGATAGGTATCCACGAATAACCATTTCTACTTTAAAAGGCACACATAAATGACCTACAGCTACACTAGGATCTGGAGTCGCAATCAACCAATTCGGAACAATGTCTTGTGTTAATTCCATGAATTTAGTAGCAATTTGATTTAGAATCTGTCCTTTGTAAGGGATTCCCTTTGGCAAAACTACATCAAAAGCTGAAAGCCTGTCTGTAGCTACCATTACTAAAAGATCGTCATTGATATTGTACACTTCCCTAACTTTACCTCGGTAAACCGATTTTTGATTTGGGAAATTAAAATTAGTGGTTGTAATTGTATTACTCATCATGATTAGTGTTGCGTTGTTGTTTTGCAAAAATAGGTTGTTTCACAGAGATACACAAAATTGTTGAAACATTATTAAGAGGATAAAACACACTATTTTTCAAGAAGCGTAGTATTAAATAAATTCAATATTCGGCTATACTCATCAACCCATGAATAGGTTTCTTTAAAGCCATGAGCTTCAACAGGAAATGATGATAGACTCCAGTTTTTCTTTCCCAGTTCTATAAAACGTTGTGACAAACGCACCACGTCTTTGTACTCCACATTATTGTCTACCATTCCATGAAGCATCAACAAGTTTCCTTGTAGATTATCCGCAAAATAAATTGGCGAACTTTTCTTGTAGGCATCAGGATCTGTCTCCGGGAAATTAAGAATGTTACCCGTATATCCATGATTGTAATGCGCCCAATCTGTTACCGAACGAAGTGCTGCTCCCGACTTAAATTCATTTGGTTCTGTCAACATGGCCATTAGGGTAATAAAACCGCCATATGATCCACCATACATACCTACTTTTTCAGGGTTAATTCCTAAGTTTTCCACTAAGTACTTTTTACCGTCAATTTGATCTGATAAATCTTTTCCGCCCATAAAACGGTAAATACCTGTTCTGAAATCACGTCCGTAGCCATCACTCCCTCTATAATCGATATCTAAAACGGTGTATCCTAAGTCCGTTAATAAATTATGAAACATGTATTCTCTATGGTAGCTACTCCAATAATTATGGGCGTTTTGCAAATAACCAGCACCATGAACAAAGAGAATTGCAGCTTTATTTGATTTGTCTGCTTCAGGTTTGTACAGTCTCGCATTAACATTAGTACCATCCTGAGCCTTGAAAGTAATTACTTCAGGAGTGCGCCAAGAATAAGCCTCAAACTCTTTGGAAGTAGAATGTGTTATAGGGGTTAAAATAGCCTCTTTTTTATTTAGTGCCGTATAAAACTCCCAAGGTTTATTTTTATAAGAATAACGAACTAGCAATGTATTTTCATCAGGAGAAAGTGTCACTTCATGCGCTCCATCTTTAGTAAGAATTGGTTGTAATTCACCACCAGAAACTCCCAACTTATAAAATCCCCTATTTCCTGGATGTGTTGTATTTGTAGTTAAATAAAAAGATTTTTTATCCTTAGAAAGCGTTACTTCTCGTACTTCCCAATTTCCCTTTGTGAGTTGATTTTTCTTATTTGTCTTTAAGTTATAGGTGTATAAATGTGAATACCCTGTTTCTTCTGACTGGAAATAAATAGTTTCGTTATCCCCTAAAAAATCTAAAGTTCCTGAACTGTAAGCATATGACGGAATACCCGGACCACCAATCCAAGATTCATCGTGCTGATAATCAATCTCTTTAAAAGTAGCTTTCTCTAAATTCAATTGCACAATCCAGCGGTCTTTATTGTCCAGACTTCTAATCTCTGTAATGACATAAGTTCCATCTTGACTGTAGGTAGGTTCTTGAACAAAAAGCAACTTATCTTCCTTTTCTTTGTTTTTTAAATTCTCGTATTCGTTGTAGTAGTCTGGCTTGTCTTGAATGTGGCTTAATGACGAAAAATTTACAAAGTAAACTGAATCTTGCGCCACCGAATAAATTCCGAATTTTGATTTGTTTAAATTTGCTACCGACACTTTTCTTTTTGTGTCTACAGACTGATTATAACCGTCTTTTGTAATGAAATTTTCCATTATTTCGCTTTTACTTTCCGTAGCATCTACTAGTCTAAAAGCGGCGTAATTCCCTTTTGGATCCATCTTCAGACTTTCAAAAGAATTTTTCCCGTAATAATACGCTTTAGGAAAGTCAGATTTATTTTCATCAGCTCTTGCCTTATTCCAATTTTTCTTTGCTTCTTGATCACGAACAAATTGAAACAATTTTTTTTGCTGGGTTTTTAAAAAACTGTCTTTCTCGTCTTCTTTTTCCTTTTCTTTCCCTTGTTTAAAATTAGTGAGTTGGACAACTGTTCCTTGTTTCGTGTCAAATTTAAGGATGTTTTCATTTTGCTCAAAAAACAACATTCCCGCATCTGTTCCTAATTGTAAATTAGAAATTGGATTAGATTGTTGCAATAGTTTTTTCTTAGTTTTATTTTGGATTGAATACGAATACAAAGCCCCTTTATCAATATAATATACTATATCTGCATTCGGTTTACCTTTAAAATCTAGTTTAGAGAACGCAGCTTCAGGCGCTGCAACTAATAGAGGTTTTGACATTCCTTTTTCCCAAAAATAAGTACTTGCTCCCAACTCATTATTGGGATTCCATTCAAAATAGACTTTTTTGTTGTCTAAAGACCATCTTCCAGAAAAGGGCTGCTCTCCTATAAAGGTATCTCCTTTCATGATGTCTTCGAGCTGAAGTACTTGACTTTGAGACGTAAAAGAGAAAAATATAAATACTACAATAAAAATAGTTCTGATCATTTTTGTGTGGTTTTTTCCAAACAAAAATACACTTTGAAACGTATTTAAAAAAATATCATGACCTTAGATACTTAAAATAGTTCGTTTCAATAGTTTTTCAGATAAATAAGTAGCTACGCCATTATCATAATTAGCTGAAATTACTTCAAGGTGAGAAAGCTTACTTTTTAAACTATCAGGAGCATTTCCCATCAGTAATCCTTTGGCTGTAGCATTTAACATATTTTCATCGTTATAACCATCGCCAAAAGAAATAGTCTCATGAAAATCTAGATTTTCTATTTCTAGAATCTTGGCAATAGCCACACTTTTATCGACCGTCTTGTCCATAAATTCTAAACAAAGTGGTAAACTAAAAGCGTGACTAAAATCATCTGAATGCTTTTCTATTATTTTATCCCTTAGTTCTATGAGTTTTGAATGACGCTCATGGGTAAAAAACATTTTTATGGCACTTAAATCTTCCATGGTAGCATAATTCACAAGCTCAGGCAAATAATTCAATTCTGTCTGAAAACTGTTTAAAGCTTCATTGTGTTTATTAGTAAACCAAACATCCTCCTTAAATACAACAGTGGTAAAGTCTTCACTGATGTCAAGGGATAAAACAGATTTTATCGCTTCACTACTGATGTTATGAGAAAAAAGGAGCTCTTTTTTTGGGGAGTGAATGCGTGCCCCGTTTGATGTTACTAAGTATACCGGAAAACCCAAGCCTTCAACAATAGGCATGGCATCGAGATGATGACGACCTGTAGCAACAATAATAAGGTATCCTTGATTGTGAAGTTCTGCAAAAACTGTTTTGGTATATTCTGATATTCGGTGTTCTCTATTTAATAGTGTTCCATCTAAATCACTTATTACTACTTTTATTTTCTCTTCTAACATTCTAATTTTCATATTCATTTGTAATCTTTTCAAAAATATCGAATTTTAAAGAAACTTCCAACACTAATTCAATACTTCACAAAATCTTTGCATATAATTATGATGGGGTTCTAATACTTTAAAAAAAATGAATCCTTACTCCTTCCCCCATAATTTTTAGACAACTTTCCCTTCGCTTTTTAAAACAAAATTAGCCTACTTTTTTATTGTTGCATTTAAAATACAACAATAAGTGTTTTATGCTACCTTTGTAAAAATTTAAAATAAAAAAATCATGAATACTACACAAAAAGAACTAGTAAAAGCTACCGTTCCTGTCTTAAAGTCAAGTGGTAATGCCTTGGTGACTTATTTTTATCAAAGAATGTTGACAAACAATCCAGAACTAAAAAACATTTTTAATATGGCTAACCAAGCCAATGGAAAACAACAGAATGCATTAACTGGAGCTGTATTGGCCTATGCCGAAAATATTGACGACCCAACAGTCTTAATAAATGTTTTAAAGTCCATTGGGAATAAACATGTTAGCTTACACATACTCCCTGAGCAATACGATATCGTAGGACATAACTTAATCGAATCTATAAAAGAAGTTCTAGGAGAAGCAGCAACTGATGAATTAGTAGATGCATGGACCTGTGCGTATTCAGAATTGGCTCAAATAATGATTTCTATCGAAGCCGAAATGTATCAAAAAACAGCAGATTTAAAAGGAGGTTGGATTGGCTGGAGAACGTTTGTAATTGATAAAATAGTAATCGAAAGTGATGAGATTAAATCTTTCTATCTAAAACCTAAAGACGGAAACGCTATTGCCACTTTTTTTCCGGGACAATATATTTCTGTTAAAACATTTATACCTGAATTAGGGCATGAACAACCCAGGCAATATAGCTTATCCAGTAGTTTTAACGAAGAATACTATCGTATATCAGTTAAAAGCGAAAAAGGACGTTCTACTCCTGATGGATTTGTTTCGAATGTGCTACATACTAAAAAAGTCGGAGAAACGATTGATGTTACCGCCCCTGCAGGACTTTTCTACGCTGATCCTGAATCGGTAAATCCATTAGTCCTGATTAGTGGTGGTGTTGGCGTAACTCCTTTGATGAGCATGGTTGAGGCTAATAGCCATTCTCTTCAAAAAAATAAAACGATTTGGATACATAGCTGTCGCAATGAAAATGTACACGCCTTTAAAGACGCAATCGAGGATCTGAACCGTAAGGGTAACTGGTTAACTTCTTTTGTTTTTTACGAAACACTACCTGATCATGAAACTAATGCTATCGAAGGAAGAGCAGAACTGCATCAATATAAAGAAGAAATAATTATTAACGATGCAAAATATTATATTTGCGGACCTGAATTGTTTATCAAAAAACAATATCAATCTTTAATTGAACTTGGTGTTACAAAAGACGCTATCTTTTACGAAGAGTTCGGTCCCCAATTATTAGCTTTAAATTAAAAAAACAGTATGAAATTAAACCATTTTACCGATTTTAGTATGCGTGTTTTGATGTATTTGAATCAAAAAAAAGACAGCTCGCAAAGCTCTTTGGACGATTTAGCCAATGCTTTCAAAATCTCACGAAACCATCTCGTTAAAGTGGTCCAATTTTTAGCGGCAAATCAATTAGTACTAACAAAAAGAGGGAAAAGCGGGGGAATCACAATTTCCGAAAAAGCGAAACAAATTCCTTTGGGAGATCTAATCCATTTATTAGAACAAGATGAATCTCCTATTATTAATTGCGATGCTAAACCCTGTATTTTTAAATCCCATAATTGCAAATTAAAATCGTTATTCAACAAAGCTTATCTCCTGTTTATTGAGAGTTTAAACGAATCAAATTTGACAGATCTTGAATTCAATGATTGGAATTCCATTTTTGGAGATAATCCAAATACGCAAAATAACTCTTAATAACATACTTATTAGTTGCTTAATCGCCGCTTTTATTTCCCGCATCTTTAAGTCATTTATTATTGAAAACAGCTTACGTTTATTTAAAAATAGATTGTCTAATTATCCTGCCAAATAAACGGTAGCCGATTCCAGATCTAAGGAAAATCAGACTATTGGCATCAAAACCAATCGTAAATCTTTTAAAATTTTTAGGCGGATTTTCGGCAATTTTTAATAGTTCCCGAATAATTTGCGGCTTTAAATCTGTGTTTTTATTGGTTTTATTTTCCAATATATTACTTATTTTCTCCATTAAATTATTATACGAAGGCAAAGAAGAACGACCCGATTTAACTACATTTTTTTGAAAACTAGAAGGTGTATTTCCAAATTGAACCGTAGAAACGCTGATATTAAAATCAATTAGTTCATAGGCCATACATTCAGAAAAACTTTCAACGGCATGTTTTGTAGAATGGTAAAAACTCCCTAATGGCAAATTAACTAAACCCGCAATAGAAGTAATATTTATAAAATGACCCTTTTGTTGAGCTCTAAATTCAGGAATAAATGCCCTGCATATTTTTACCACTCCAAGCCAGTTAACATCTACAATAGTATCGATTTCAGCATCTTCGGCTAGTTCTACAAAACTGCGATACCCTACTCCTGCATTATTTATTACAACATCAACTTTTTTAAAGTCTTCAATTATTTTTTTCTTGGCGCGGGTTATGCTTTCTGTTGAAGTAACATCCAGCAAATAACAGCTGATGTTCTTTACTCCTTGCAGTTCTTTACCATGGTCCAGATGAATCATGGTGGCTATGACATTCCATCCATTTTCAGCAAAATGAAATGCTATTTCTTTTCCAATGCCTCCGGAAGCTCCCGTTATGAGTACGTTCTTCAATATTTATTTTTTTTAATCTATTATAAACTAACAACTCCTTAGAATCTTCTTACAACCAAATAAACTGACTATTGGTTTAAAAAGTACGACCCCATAGTGGGGTCGTAAATAGTAGTAATTTTACTGTCTGTCAAAAATACAATTTTTATTTTAGTCTGGATTCTCTGTGTATTTATACGCATCTAACACCTTTTTAACTAATCTGTGTCTTACAATGTCTTTATCATCCAGATATATAATTCCAATTCCTTCAATATCCTTCAAAACCAATAAAGCTTCTTTAAGACCTGAAATGGTTCTTCTAGGTAAATCAACTTGCCCGGGATCTCCGGTTACCATAAATTTTGCACTTTTGCCCATACGGGTCAAAAACATTTTCATTTGGGAATGTGTCGTATTCTGTGCCTCATCCAAAATCACAAAAGCATGATCAAGCGTTCGTCCACGCATAAAAGCAAGCGGAGCAATTTGTATAATCCCCTTGAGAATATAATCTTCCAGTTTTTCATTAGGCAACATATCCCTTAATGCATCATATAACGGCTGCATATAAGGATCCAGTTTTTCTTTCATGTCTCCAGGAAGGAAACCTAAGTTTTCGCCAGCTTCTACTGCCGGACGAGTAAGGATGATTCGTTTTACCTGTTTTTCTTTTAATGCTTTTACAGCCATCGCAACGCCTGTATAGGTTTTGCCTGTTCCTGCTGGCCCTACCGCAAAAACCATGTCGTTTTTATTTATCGTATCAACCAATAATTGCTGGTTAGGCGTCATGGCTTTAATGATTTTACCACCAACACCGTGCACCAGAATTTTATCGTTAACCAGAGTTCTTTTATCGTCCTGGCTCTCGCCTAAAATGACACGTTCAATTACATTATTATCTATATTATTGTAGCGTGTAAAATGCAGCATTAACCGTTGAAAACGTTTTTCGAACTCGTCTAGTATTTCTTTTTCTCCAAATGCTTTTAAAGTAGTTCCACGAGCAACAATCTTAAGCTTTGGATAATATTTTTTAATCATTTCAAGATGAGTGTCTTGAGCGCCCCAAAAATCTTTTGGAGCGATGTCTATGAGCTCGATTATTCTTTCGTTCAAAAGTTGTAGTTTTATATTAAAATTAATCAATTAATAAATCTAATCCGTTTTGGTTTTAAACCTCCGTATTATTTGTCTTATTATTTGGAATTTGTTTTTCGTTTTTTGCTTTTTTGAATTTACTATTATTAGATTTGCATTTCTCAAATTTAATGAAAATTAGTTTTAGAATCCACCAATATTTATAAAAAATATATGTCAATAATTACCCTTACTACCGATTACGGCTTGAAAGACCACTTTGTTGGTGCGTTGAAAGGGAAAATATTATCTGAGCATCCAGAAGCTTCAATTATCGACATTTCGCATCATATTGACCCATTCAACACAGTTGAAGCAAGTTACATTATTAGTGCGGCCTATTCGAGTTTTCCAAAAGGTACCGTTCACTTGATAGGAGTAGATATGGAATTGAATAAAGAGAATCAACATATTGTCATGCAATGGAACGATTCCTACTTTATTGCTGCCGATAATGGTATTCTTAGTATGCTTTCGCAGAAAATTGTTCCTCAAAGAATGGTTGCTATCAACATTCATGATCGACTATCTAGTGAAGCAACTGGCATGGACGTTTTTGTTATGGTCGCCTGTCATATCGCCAAGGGCGGATTATTAAACGTTATTGGTAAAGAGATTAATAGCATCAAACAGATAACCGAATTAAAAGCTGTTATTTCTGACGATAATAATATATTGAAAGGACATGTTATCTATATTGACCATTTTGGTAATGTGGTGACTAACATTAGCAAAAGACAGTTTGTAGAAGCGGCCAAAGGCAGACCCTATGAGATTATCATGAAAACTAAAAACATCAAAACCATTTTGCCGAATTACTCTGCAATTGCCAGTTCTGAAAAATATCCGATTAAGAATTATGAAGGAGAAAAATTAGCCATTTTTAATGAAGCTGGTTTTCTCGAAATTGCTGTTTTTAGAAGCAACCCTTCTAACGTGGGCTCAGCAAATAGCTTGTTAGGATTAAATTACAGAGATGTGGTTTCGATCCAATTTAAGAATTAGAAGAGTAACATAAATAGAAAATCTAAATGTTTGTACGAATAGTAAAATTGAGTTTTCACGAAGAAAACATTCCCGCATTCATGGAAAATTTTGAGGCCAATAAAGACAAAATCCGAAATGCTGATGGGAATCGTTTTTTAGAATTGTATCAAGATAAAAACAATAAGAGTATTTTTTTTACTTACAGCTATTGGGAAACCGAAGACGATTTGGAGAACTACAGAAAGTCTGCATTGTTTAACGAAGTTTGGAGTTTTACCAAAAAATTATTCAACGATAAACCTGAGGCCTGGAGCGTTGATAAATTAGTTTGTTTAGTTTAAAGTTACTCAACTTTAAACTTGAAACCGGAAACCTGAAACTTTAAACAAAAAATTTAAATGAAAGCCATATTATTACGAGAAATTAAATCCTTTTTTGGTTCGCCAATAGGTTATTTAGTCATTGCTCTTTTTCTTATTCTCAACGGATTATTTCTTTGGGTCTTTGACGGTGACTACAACATTCTGAATACCGGTTTTGCTGATATGACTCCCTTTTTCACTTTAGCACCCTGGATTTTAATTTTCCTAATTCCTGCCGTAACCATGCGCAGTTTTTCGGATGAGAAAAAGCAAGGAACTCTTGAATTGCTTTTAACAAAACCCTTGAGCCAGTGGCAAATTGTGAACGGAAAATTTCTTGGCGCAGTATTGCTAATAGTAATGGCTATTATTCCAACGTTCATTTATGTCGAAGTAATCTCTAGTTTGGGAATGCCGGAGGGAAATCTCGACATGGGCAGTACCATTGGATCTTATGTAGGTCTCTTGTTCCTTATTAGTGCGTATTCTTCCATTGGTGTTTTTACTTCTACCCTATCCGATAATCAAATTGTGGCTTTTATAGTATCTGTATTCTTATGTTTCTTTTTCTATTTTGGTTTTGAAGGTATTGCCTCACTTAGCTCTTCTTTCTCGACATTAATCTCCGCTTTTGGAATGCAAGATCACTTTAAAAGTATGGGACGTGGCGTAATCGACACCAGAGACGTGCTCTATTTTATCAGTATAACGGTGTTGTTTCTTTCGTTGACTGTTTATAAACTTAAATCTTTTAAATTGTAATGGTACCAATTAAAAAAAGCAACCTGAAATCGGTATTAATTACAATCGCAATTTTGCTGATTGTAAATAGTATTGGGAGCCAGTTTTTTCATCGTTTTGATTTAACAAAGGATAAAAGATACACTCTTTCTAATACTTCTTTGAAAATAATTGAGGAAGTAAAAGAACCGTTGTACATCAAAATATACCTACAAGGGGACTTGCCAGCTGAGTTTAAAAGACTACAGCAAGAAACACAGCAGCTATTGGAGGAATATCAAGCATATAACAAAAATATAGTTTTCGAATTCATCAATCCATTGGAAAACGAAGACAGCAGTATGGATAACATCAAAGAGTTGTATAGAAAGGGATTAACACCTATAAACATAACCGTTGATGACAAAGGAAAACAATCGCAAGCAATGGTTTTTCCATGGGCTATCGCAGTTTACCAAAACAAAGAAGTAAATATTCCATTATTAAAAAATAGAATGGGGGCTTCTACTACTGAAAAAGTAATTGGTTCCGTGCAACATCTCGAATATTCAATTTCGGATGCCTTACATAAAATTACAACAGCCAAGCAAAAAACGGTTGCCGTAATCAAAGGTAACGGTGAGCTTCAGGATGTATTGATGGCCAAATTCTTGTTGCAAATAAGAGAAAGTTATCACATAGGCCCTTTTACGTTAGATTCGGTTGCAAAAGACCCTACAGGCAGTTTAAACGCATTAGAAAAATACGATTTAGCAATTATAGTTAAACCTACCGAAATGTTCTCTGATGCCGAAAAACAGGTCTTAGACCAATTCATTATTAACGGAGGAAAAACACTTTGGTTAGTAGATCAGGTAAATATCGAGATGGACAGTCTTTACAATGAATCAGGATCAACATTAGCTTTCCCCAGGGATCTGAATTTGAACGATATGTTCTTTAAATACGGTTTCCGTATTAACCCAGATATCGTCAAAGACGAACAAGGAAGTCCAATAAAATTAGCGACAGGCGAACAAGGAAGCGCAACCCAATACCAAGAATTCAACTGGAAATTTGCTCCATTGGTTTATCCAGAAAGCACACATCCTATCGTGAAAAATTTAGGCGGAATTAAATTTGATTTTGCAAATCCAATTGATACGTTGAAAAACGGAATTAAGAAAACCATTTTGCTAAAATCATCTCAATATTCTAAAAAAATAGGAGCTCCAGTAGAAATAAATTTAGATATTGTTGCCGAAGAAACAAGCCCGAATCATTATATTAAAACTGGAAATATTCCGCTTGCCGTGTTACTCGAAGGATCCTTTCATTCTATGTTTGAAAATAGGGTTTTGCCTTTTGAACAAACTACGTTTGAAGTCTTAGGAAAGAAGAATAAAATGATTGTAATTTCTGATGGAGACTTGATAAAAAACCAACTAGATAAAAACTTTCAACCGGTAGAACTGGGATATGATCAACGTTCCGGAAATTTATACGACAATAAGGATTTCTTGCTAAATTGTGTCAATTATCTTTTAGACGATACTGGACTTATTAACATTCGAAGCAAGGATCTTGATTTACCTTTATTAGACAAAGAAAAAGTTTTTGAAAACTATACCAAGACGCAAGTCATAACTATCGGGCTGCCACTCCTAATCTTAGTGTTATTTGGCGCTTTATTTACGTACCTCAGAAAAAGAAAATACGCTCGATAGATGTTAATAAAAAAGTTTCAATACTAGAATAGTTTACGATATATTTGTAAAATGTATTGTATTTTAAAATCAAACTAAAATAGATACCAAAAAAAATAAAATAAAACAGATGAAATTTATAGTATCGAGTTCGTACTTATTAAAACAATTACAGGTTTTAGGTAATGTTATCAATAGTAGCAATACTTTGCCCATTTTGGACAACTTCCTATTTGAATTAGACAATAACGAATTAACGGTTTCGGCAAGTGATTTAGAGACAACCATGTCTGCTAATTTAGCTATTGATTCCACGAGTAAAGGAAGTGTTGCAGTACCTGCAAAACTGCTATTGGAGATCCTTAAAACTTTTCCAGAGCAACCTTTAACTTTTACTGTTGAAGAAAACAGCACGATAGAAATTAGTTCAAACTCTGGTAAATATGCATTGGCATATGCTCCAGGTGATGAATTTCCAAAATCTGTTAATCTAGAAGAGCCTTCTGTAACTTTAGTTCCTGCTGATGTATTGGCAACAGCCATAAGTAAAACTATCTTTGCTGCTGGTAATGATGATTTACGACCAGTAATGTCTGGTGTATTTTTTCAGTTCTCTCCAGAAGGTTTAACCTTTGTTGCAACTGATGCACACAAATTGGTAAAATATGCACGTACAGATGTAAAAGCATCTCAAGTAGCTGATTTTATCATGCCAAAGAAACCTTTAACTATCCTAAAAAATATTCTTTCTACTTCAGATGCTGAAGTAAAAATTGAATACAACGATTCTAATGCTACTTTTTCTTTTGATAATTATATTTTAATGTGTCGTTTAATAGATGGAAAATATCCAAACTATGAAGCGGTTATTCCAAAAGAGAATCCAAATAAATTAATGATTGACCGTTCTCAATTTTTGAGTTCAGTACGTCGTGTTGCTATTTTCTCTAATAAAACAACACACCAAATTCGTTTAAAAATTGCAGGTGCTGAATTGAATGTTTCGGCTGAAGATATTGATTACTCTAACAAAGCAGAGGAAAGATTGACTTGTGATTATCAAGGAGACGATATGCAAATAGGATATAACTCTCGTTTTCTTACTGAAATGTTGACAAATCTTCAATCAGATATGATCATGCTTGAAATGTCATTACCTAACAGAGCTGGAATTCTTACTCCTGTTGACGGATTAGAAGAAGGTGAAACTGTAACGATGCTGGTTATGCCGGTAATGCTGAATAGTTAACAATAAATTGTGATTTTGTTGTATTTAATTTTTAAGATTCAAATATAATACCTATCATTGTGAAACGATTACGCTATTAACCAAACCATTTTTTATATTTAAAAAAACCGCTATTTCCTAACCAGGATATGCGGTTTTTTTTTGTTTATCCTCCCTCCGTCCCAATAGCTATCTGGAGAGTGCAAGATGCTTGATAGATTTTTTTGGGTTTTACTACATCATTCTTTTTGCCACGAATTCCCTAATTATTTTTCTCTATTCTTTGAGTTTAATCACCAGCATGAAGGTGATGCCATTACTAATAATTTGAGCTACCTCAATTACTTAAATAGTTGTTTCTATGTATAGGAGAAAAGGAATTAATCAAAAAATAGATTTAGTGAATTCGTGGTAACACTAATTTAATACCTTTCTTACACTTGCTAGATCACCCCCATTTTTTTCATCAGGAACGTAGCACTTTTATTTCTACAGATACCGTCACGAAGTTTGTAATCAAAATGCAATTCATCATTTACAATTTCGACTTCAAAGCATTTGTTAGTAAGAATATCTGGATATTCATTTGTGGTCAGGCAAACTTCGATATCATGGGTTGCAATCGCACCAATCGCTTTATGAGCAATTACTTTCTTAACAACTTCTATAGTTCCGTTTCTTTTATCATCAGAATTAGTTCCTCTGAGGATTTCATCCAATAATACAAAAGCAGCATTACCTTCTAATTCATCCATAATCTGTTTTAAGCGCTTTATTTCGGCAAAAAAATAAGATTCACTATCAGACAAGGAATCAGACAAACGCATCGAAACTAACACAGGCAAAGGATGCACGTTAGCTTCATTAGCACAAACTACTGATCCCATTCCTGATAAAACCATGTTTATTCCCAAACTACGTAGAAAAGTACTTTTACCTGACATATTAGAACCGGTCAAGATCATAAAAGATTGAGGATGAAAACGTACCTCGTTCCCCACTCTAGTTTTGGCATTCAATAAAGGATGGCTCAGGTCTGAGAAGTCGATTTTAAATTCAGTGTTTAACGTAGGGTATACAAACTCAGTATTGTTATAAGCAAAATTAGCCAGGCTATTCAGCATTTCGAATTCGCCTATTACATCCATCCATTCTTCCATTGCCGCAGCATGCTCTTTTTTCCAGTTCAGTAATTTTTTTAACACATGAAGATTAAAAAGAAAGGTTCCGTTGAACAAAGAAGCCGTCAATAAATTCCCAATAGTATCCATATTAGAAAACAACTCGGATAATTTTTTAAGATGAAGACTTGCATTTTCTGTTTTAAATTTCAGTTTCTGTTGTAAATCTACCAACTTCTCAGAATGAAAAGACTCCTCTTCTATTTTTTTAAGCAATAAACCATATTGACTGATTACCTTATCGATATCTTCGGCATTAGCAATTTCTATTTGGATGCGTTTAAAAAAAGCACCCATGATTACTAAATTCAATATAAACGCATAAGACAGGTACGAAAGTAAAAAAGTCTCATTAGTAATTATATACGAAGCAAGAATTCCCAGAAATAATAGTGGCGTAAGGTAAGAAAGTACAATTGCACCTTTAGATAATGGTGCACTTTCAAATTTACTCCATTTCATTAATCCTTCATAACTAGCTTTAGAATCCAGGCTTATTTTGGCTAACGCCAAGAAATTCTGACGCCAATCTAACTTTTCCGAAAGCTCTTTTACAGCCGTTTGATTTCTTATAATTTCTTCATTTGGCGATAAAGTAAGTAGTTGATTTGCTAACTTTTTCTTTCCTATAAAAGTGGCTGTTCTATTTAAGTTTTGAAATAACGAATGCTCTCCAAAAATATCCAGATCATACGCGTAAGGATGATGAAAATCATTAAACTCCTGTCCGTTTTCAAATGGAATGGCCTTTTTCTCTAGATACGAAATTTCATTTTCATTAATTTCTACTAGAGCCGAGTTTATCTTTTTTTCGAAAAGCAACTTGGAATGAATGCGCATTAAAACTATAAAGCCTGCAAAAAAGAAAACAGCTGAAACTATAAAAATAATTTCGCTGTTTTTTATGTAAAAATAAAGAGATCCTAAAAAAAGAACAATAGACAACAGTCTAAATAAACTGATTGTATTGTATTTTTTATTGATTTTGCTTAATTCCTGCGAATAGCTTTTACTCCTTGTACTGTATGATTCCATATTTCGATTAAATTGAAATACAAATATAGGTGTACAGTAATAAATATACTATTAGAATAAGAAACAATATAGCAAGGTCAAAGATTTACTCTTCCATAGGAATTGCCAAAATAGGAATATCAAAATTATTAGCAAATTTCTTAGTTAGACTAGAATGGAACAAATCTTTAAAAAACGATCTTTTATAGGTCACCATTGTCAATATGTCAATTTCTTGGTACAAGATAAAGTCTAAAATAGTCTCTTTAACTTCATCGCTGTTTATTATAAAAAATTCAATAGGTTCATTCTCAAAATCCTGTTCCCATTTCTTAACTATCTCTTTATCAACATCTGATTTACTGGTTTTCACATAAAGGCATTTTACAACTGCATTGGCCAATTTTGCCAATTTCAAAGTGTTTTTAAGCGCTTTTTTATCTTTAGTTCTAAAACGTGTAGTAAAACCTATCGTTTTTGTTTTTTTAAATTTGGCATCAACAGGAATACAAAGCATTGGCACATCAACATCTCCTAAAACGTTACCTGTATTTGTCCCAGAAAAAAACTCAGACCATCCAGAAGCACCATCAGTACCCATAACGACATAATCAATTTTATCGTCTTTGATCGATTTGTTAATATTATAAATTAAATTTCCATCCATAAGACGATGGGTCATTCTAATTTTATCTAAATTGTGCTGTTCTGCTATAGCACGAAGCTTTGGAATTTCTTCTTTAAACATTTCAAATTGTGATAACTCTACTGATTCATAGATAACCATATAATTTTCAGGAAAAAACTGATTGTCAAATACTGGCAAGTCAAAGGTGTGTAGTAACACCAATTCGCCCTGTACTATTTTTGCAAATTCCAGCGCATGAAGAAATGCATTTGTGGCGGCGTCTGAAAAATCGGTTGGGAATAATATACGTTTCATTTTTAATAGTTTAAAAGTTATACAATAATCAAATTTATACTTAAAAATACAATTATAATATGATAAATATCAGTGAGTTTCATTTATTTTAACAAATAAATTTCTATATAATTTAGACCGCTTTTTTTTTATGTTTATACTATCAATAAGTTCACCGTTACGAAGGTATCTACTATTTTAAAACCGAAATCATTGCCTAACTACGCCTATATCTTTAATCAATTTGAATGGCTAAAATTGGGATATGAAATTCAGGATGTGACTTTTTTGTATAACTAGGCTGAAAAAGCCCTTTAAAAAAACCTCTTTTATAGATTAACATAGTCAACACATCCACATTTTTACTAGCAATAAAATCTAAAACCGCCGTATTAATTTCCTCGCTTTCTAAAACTACAAATTCGATAGGATGATCCTTAAATTCAATTTTCCATTCCTCAATTGTTTCTTTTGAAACATCAGAATCACTGGTTTTTACATAGAGACACTTTACATCCGCATTTATATTTTTAGCGAAACTTAAAACTGTTTTAATTGCTATTTTATCTTTGGCTCGATAACGTGTTGTAAAACCAATTGTTTTAATTGCTTTATATTTTGCTTCCAATGGTATACATAACACAGGAACCGCTATCCTAATAATAACATCTCCTGAATTAGAACCTACAAAAACCGCATCCCAATCTGTTACCCCAGAGGTACCCATAACTACATAATCAATTTTATCAGCATCAACAACCTCTTTGATATTATCAATTAATTCGCCTTCCATTAAACGATGCGTCATTTTTATATTGTCTAAATTACAAGCTTCTGCGATCGCACGAAGTTTTGGTATTTCCTCTTTAAACATATCAAACTCCGTTAACGCAACAGTATCATAAACCATCGCAAAGTTTTCAGGAAAAAATTGCTGATCAATAGGTAGTAACGGGTAAGAATGCAATACAATAAGTTCCCCTTGAATTATTTTTGCAAATGCTAAGGCGTGAACAAAAGCATTAGTGGCAGCTTCAGAAAAATCGGTTGGAAATAGAATACGTTTCATATTTTATAAGTTTAAATTGAAAATGGCAACAAGTACAATCATAAAATTACGGAATAAAACTCAGATACATACCGCAACAACCCTTAAATCAAGGCATTTACTTTTAATTTTTCTCAAAAAAAAATAAAATATGTGACCAAATATTTTATTCGAAGTGCTAATTTATTCTTGAGAATTCGTGGCTAAAAACATTCGATTTTAATAGCAAAAACGCGGTTCCTTAAATAAATAGATACTTAACTAGATTTAGTACCTTTGCAACTTATACAATACAATTATGTTATACAACGATTCGATAGTAGCCTTAGCGACCCCTTCTGGAGCTGGAGCTATTGCAGTGATCAGAATTTCAGGCGCTGAAGCAATTACTATTGGTAATAATGTTTTTAAATCCATTAAAGACAAAGATTTAACCAAGCAAAAAACACATACTCTACATCTGGGGCACATTATGGACGACCAGAAAACACTGGACGAAGTATTAGTGTCTCTTTTTAAAGGGCCCAACTCTTATACCGGCGAAAATACAATTGAAATATCTTGTCACGGTTCTACCTATATCCAACAGCAGATTATACAGCTATTACTGCGTAAAGGTTGCCGTATGGCTGATCCTGGTGAATTTACGCTTAGGGCTTTCTTAAACGGAAAACTCGATTTATCACAAGCCGAAGCCGTAGCTGATTTGATTTCGTCAGATAATGAAGCCTCTCACCAAATTGCCATGCAGCAAATGCGTGGTGGTTTCTCTAATGAAATAGCCAAGTTGCGGGAAGAACTATTGAATTTTGCTTCGCTTATCGAACTCGAACTTGACTTTGCCGAGGAAGATGTGGAATTTGCAGATCGTACCCAGTTTCATGAATTACTGAACCGAATCGAGTTTGTACTCAAACGACTTATCGATTCCTTTGCAGTAGGAAACGTAATCAAAAATGGGATTCCCGTCGCCATTGTGGGTGAACCCAATGTGGGAAAATCGACTTTATTGAATGCTTTATTGAATGAAGAACGCGCCATCGTTTCGGAAATTGCTGGAACAACCCGTGATACAATTGAAGACGAATTAGTCATTGGCGGAATCGGATTTCGATTTATTGATACGGCGGGAATTCGTGAAACGCAAGATGTGGTAGAAAGCATCGGTATTCGTAAAACCTTCGAAAAAATCGAACAGTCACAGGTTGTTCTTTATCTCTTTGAAAGTTTAAAATTTAAAGTTCAAAGTTCTGAATACATCATAGAAATTGAGAAAATAAAGAATCAATTTCCTTTAAAACCTTTGGTTGTTGTTATCAATAAATTGGATTTACTAACAGATCAAGAAATTACAAGCATTCGCCAAGAACTTGAAACATTAAACATTAAACTAATTTTCTTAAGTGCCAAAGAAAATATTGGTGTCGAAGAATTAAAGAATCAATTACTGTCCTTTGTAAATACTGGAGCATTAAGAAATAACGAAACGATTGTAACTAATACAAGACATTACGACTCCCTGCTAAAAGCGTTGGAGGAAATAACTAAAGTAAAATACGGACTGGAAACCAATTTACCAAGCGATTTAATGGCCATCGATATCAAGGAAGCCTTGTACCATTTTGGAACGATTACGGGCCAGGTAACGAACGATGAATTATTGGGGAATATATTTGCTAATTTCTGTATCGGAAAATAGATTTCACAAAACATCATAAAATAAAACAAAGAATCCCAGTTAAAATGTCATAAAACGGCATTTTAACTGGGATTCTTCTTTCTGTTTATTTAGCTTTATTTGCAGATAGTTTGTTCCTTTTTGTACCATTATTGTACCACGAAAATAATTTTCCGTATTGGATTTTTTTTTGGCGAAATGATGACACATAGAGACACACATAGACACAATGGGACACAAAATCAGTCACATTATGAGTTCTAACATTGAGGTTATCAGAATTTGTGAGCACTGCAAAAAACAGTTCACAGCCAGAACAACGCGCACACGGTATTGTTCGCACATTTGCAACAGCCGTGGTTATAAATCACTGGTACGCAAAGGAAAAGTAGAAAAAAGCAATAACGAGATCGTTCAGCTTTTAAACACAGATTTGGAAAAAATAAAGCCACTTGAGTTTTTAAAAATTACTCAAGCAACCGTTCTTTTTGGAATCAGCAGAAGTACGCTTTACAGGTTAGTTAACAATGGACAGCTGGACATTGCAAAGTTTGGCAAACGAACTGTTATCCGCAGATGCGATCTTGAAGCTTTTTTTGCAATTCCTGTACAGGATGTAACCTTGAAAACGGGACAGCAATTTCCTGGTTTTGATAATTGCTATACTATAACGGAAATTCAACAGAAGTATAATATTTCTTCAGGAGCGCTCTATCTATTGATTCAACGGCAGGGTATAGTAAAATATTCCGTTGGAAAATTCACCTGTGTTGCCAAACAGGATATTGATATAATTTTTAATGCTGTGGGAAGATGAAAAATATAAATGTTACGCTAAGAAAGAGGAAACTGCCAAGTGGTAAGATTACACTATATCTTGATTTTTTCCCTCCCGTATGCAACCCTAAGACTCATAAACTTTACCGTAGAGAGTATTTAAGTTTATACCTCGTTCCTAAACCAAAAAGTGCTATTGAAAAATCTTTAAATTCCGAGAACTTGTTCAAGGCCGAGATCATTCGTGGCAACAGGTTTAATGAAGTAAATAAGGAGCAGATCTATACTCCATTTGAGCTTGAGCGCATTCATCTCAAGGAGGTTGGTGAAAAATCATTTATACATTATCTAAAGCATACGGCAGAAAGCCGGACTGGCAATAATGCAGATATTTGGAAGTACGCAATTATTCACTTTGAAATGTTTTTAAAAAATGAGGATATATTAATGCAGGACATTGACGTGACAATTATTGAGGACTTTAGGGCGTACATCTTGAAGGCAAAATGTCTAAGAAAAAAAAACCAGTTTCTGGCTCAAAACACTGCCCTATCCTATTTTAACAAGATCAAAGCTACTCTTCGAAAAGCATACAAAAAAGGATTACTGCAGACCGATGTCAATGCTGCAATTGAAAGCATAAAGGAACAAGAGTCTCAAAGGAATTTTCTAACCATGGAAGAAGCTTTAAGGTTATTTAAAACCCCTTGTAAAAAAGAAATTGTTAAACGTGTCAGTCTTTTTTCTCTGCTCACAGGCATGCGCTATTCCGACATATCAAAACTTACATGGGAAGAAGTACAATACAGCAAACAAGAAGGGTATTATATAAGATTTAAACAGCAGAAAACTGATAGGCCAGTCACCCTACCTATTTCTGTGGAAGCGCTTGAATTCTTAGGTGAACAAAGAATGGAGCATGGTAAAATCTTTTTAAATTTAAAAAAATGGGATTTTGACCGTTTGATACCCATTTGGATTAAAGATGCAGCTATTGAGAAACATATCACTTTTCACTGCTTTCGCCATACCTATGCAACATTACAGATGGCGGCAGGTACCGACATTTTTACTGTATCTAAAATGCTGGGACACAAAAACATAAAAACCACGCAGATATATACGAAAATCATCGACGAGAAAAAAAGGGAAACAACTAATAAAATTTCATTTAAATAAATTAAAGTTTTTAATTATAGTAAGAAAATGAATTGCAGTCTTTTACTTTAAGGTGGCTTTATTAACCACTTTAAAGTCGAAGGCTTATGCGAATTTTTTTTAAGTTTCGTTACACGGATTTTTTGAAAGTAAGAAAATTATATTTTAAAGTAGTCTAATCTATTCTTCCCTAAATTTAACCTCAATTCCAATCCTCAAAGCACATTTATACTTCCGCTCTGCTTCAGCATAAAAGAGCTTAGTCGGATAATCAATAAAAGAATCTTGAAAATTTAAGCCACTACCTACTTATAATTTTCAAGATCCTTTTACATGGCTTATATAGCCATAGCATTATCTTGGAGAAATAGTGGATGCCTAACATTACACAGTATTTGTTTGAAGAGTCACTTTTTTCTTTATAATCCCAAATAATCCTCTTTACAACCTTGCTTCCAGCCTATTAATATTCAAAAACCAGTATGCTAAATTGTTCCATTTCAAGAGCAAAGGTATTCTAGTGTTTTTAACGCAAAAAAAAGGTTAAGCCCTACGGGTTTATCAAAAAATCTCCACCCATTCGGGTAGTATTTATTTGACAAAACCTTGTTTTTACTAAACACTAACCTTTTATGCTCTCGAAACGAAACATAGCATACTCCGGCTCTTTGGACGAATAAAAAAAATGTCAACAATGAAATTTAATACTATTTATATTGGAATTAGAGTGAAACAAAACAGCACCTCCTTTCATTACCGAATAAATTAATTTAAAAAATAAATCTAAAAAGTAAAAATTATGAATATCATCGGCGGATTGACAAGGGATGCGGAAGTACACACAACACCGCAGGACAAAAAAGTGGTGAATTTTTCAGTAGCTATGAATGATAGTTATCGAAATAAGCAAGGCGAACGCATAGAGCAAACTAGCTATTTTGATTGCTCCTACTGGATAAGTCCAAATGTAGCAAAGATACTCCTTAAAGGGGCTTTAGTAGAGCTAACAGGGAGAGTGAGTACAAGAGCCTGGACTGCTAATAACGGAGAACTAAGATCGAGCTTAAATTTTCACACGGCTACTATTAAATTACATGGAAGTTATAAGAAAATAGAGCAGGCACAGATTATCATAAAACAAGAAAAGACAAAGGTCATTATAGAGTAGCCTGCAGATGACCTACCATTTTAACACTAAATATTTAATCATTTTTTTAACTCTTAAATTTTAATATCATGGCACACAATTTAAATTTCAACGAAAGAACAGGACGTTATTCCTTTTTTAGCGTGCAACAAAAAGCTTGGCACGGTTTAGGTCAAATAGTAACAGACTATCCAACAAGCGCGCAAGCAATTAAACACGCAGGACTTGATTATGAAGTGATAAAAAGTCCGCTTTATACCAAGGCGTCAAACATAATTGATCCTACTGACAATTTAGAGATAGGAAATAACGAGGTCAACGTACCCAATTATTTTGCTACTATACGCACGGATAACAATGCTGTTTTGGGTGTCGTAGGTAAAGACTATCACATTGTACAAAATCGTGAAGCATTTAGTTTCTTTGATGCTATTGTAGGTGGTACTGATGGGATTTTGTACGAGACTGCAGGCGCTTTAGGAAATGGAGAACGTATTTTTATTACGGCTAAATTACCAGACTATATTCGTGTGGGCAATGGTGATGATGTTACAGAAAAATATATTTTCCTCACTACTTCACATGATGGTAGCGGAAGCATTACGGCAGCTTTTACACCCGTTAGAATAGTTTGCCAAAATACACTCAACGCTTCTCTACGTAATATGAGTAATGTAGTACGCATACGCCATACTTCGGGAGCTAAACAACGTTTGGACAATGCGCACAAATTAATGGGATTAGCAAATGAATTTAGCAATCAATTAAAGGATATTTTTAATAATTGGGCAAAAGTGAAAGTGCAAGATCATGAGGTTAAAAAAATGATACAATTCGCACTTTGCCCTAACAAAGAAACCTTACAACATCTTAAAGCTGGAAATGAGGACGAAATATCAACCGTATTTAAAAACACCGTCGAAGATGCTTTTGCCTATGCTATGACAAGCGACTCACAACAAATGAACACGACAAAAGGAACTTTGTTTGGAGCGTACAACGCTGTAACAGGCTACTACCAAAATGTCCGTAGCTATAAGGATAGTGAAGCCAAACTACAATCCATTATTTTGGGTGGTACTGCACAATTAAAATCTCAAAAAGCTTTTGAAATCTGTACTAATTTTCAAAAAATGGGTGTGAATTGCTTTAATTAATAATCCTTTTAAAAACTATAGACGGCCCACTTTGATAGTGGCCGTCTATTTTAATTAGTATCGTTTTTTAGTTTTACGGAATACATATCTTGAAATCTTGAACTTCAAAAAGACCTTCCCTTCCAAATGGTCGGGAAAGTCTTTTTGAAGAAGTTGGTTGAACCACTTCAGAAAAAAGTAATCAGTACGCAACGCTTCCTTCTATTTTTCCTAAAAAGGTTCGCGTTAAATTATAGAATATCCATTATCCTATCTATTTTAGTTGAACTTTTATTTGAACCTAAAGTATTAGGACAATCTTTTGGACTTTGATTATTTACTTCTGTTTAACTATAGTATTCAGTTTAAAATAACTAATCTACATTCATCATTATACTAAATGTACTCCCTAAACCTAGTTCGCTTTCTACTGCTATTTTACCACCTTGGGCTTCAATGAATTCTTTACTTATTGCTAATCCCAAACCTGTTCCAGATTTACTGCTTCCTGGAATTTGAAAATACTTATCAAACACTTTATACTTGTATCGAGAATCAATTCCTTTTCCCGTATCGATAACTTGAAATACAACTTGACTATCTGATTGACTTATTTGCACGACAATTTCACTCTCTATATTAGAATAAGTAATGGCATTGGTTAAAAAATTAATTAAGACCCAAGCCGTTTTTTCACTATCTGCAGTTATAAATGGTAGATTTTCTTCCTCATCAATAACAATTTCAATTTGTTTATTTTCTGCTTGCATTTTTACTGCCTCCACCGCATGATGTACTATTAAATAAGGACTTGTTTTCTCAATTTTCAAATTTATCTTTCCAGTTTCTAATTGTGAAATATCAAGTAGCTCTCCCGTTAATTTAAGTAGCCTTTGGCTATCCTCTTTTATACTGTCTAAGAGTTGCTTTTGTTCCTTGTTAATTACTCCAGTTGCTTCTTTTTCTAGCAGCTGGAGACTAAATTTTATAGAGGATATTGGCGTTTTTAGTTCATGTGATACTGTCGCTATAAAGTTGGTTTTAGCAAAATCTAATTCTTTGAAGAAAGTAACGTTTCTCAGGATAATTACATTTCCAATAGCGATCTCTTTCTCCTCACCCGTTGGCGTAATCGTAATATCGACCACTTCTTTTTCGAAATAGCTTTCTCTATCATCTGCAAATATTTTTATTGGTAATATCTTTTCATTAGTTTCTAAGGTGATTAGCAATCGTATTAAATCATTATTTACAGCCAAAGCGGCTACATTTTTGCCTACAACCTCACTTTGCTTTAAACCAAATATAGTCAGAGCTTCATCATTAACGAATAAGATACTATTGCTCGTGTCTAATCCTATAATAGGATCATGCATTTTATTAATTAATGTTTCTAATCTTTTCTTTTCGAAAGATAAACTATACAAATTACTGTTGTTGTATTCCTGTAACTTTTCGGCCATGACATTGAAGGAACGAGCCAAGTCTCCAAATTCATTGTGTTGTAAAAAATGTACCCTTTCAGAGTAGTTTTTGTTGGCAATTTCTTGAATACTTGTTGTTAACTCCTTAATAGGATTAGCAATATTATTGGGTAAATTTACTAATAGATTAAAGGCTATCAGGAAACATAAAGTTCCCAGTATCATGATATAAAAATTTGCTGTTTCAGCGGTCTTCTGAGCGATATCACTTTTTAGTTTTATTGCATCGGTATTGAGATGCATGATCTGTAAAATCACATCATGCATCTCGGCTTTAGCTCCAACTGATCCATTGCCCTCTTTTAATGACTGAAAAGCTATTTTAAGCTTATTGGTCATATTAGCTTCGTTTTTCTCCGTAATATTCCGAAGCTGTAACTCTAAATTTTGACCAAAAACCACAGTAGCATCCGTATTATTCTCGCCAATGTCCTCCATTGCCATTAACATATTCCTAGAATACTCTAAAGAATCATAATTGGCTTTAAGGATATTTTGAGTATCTTGTTTTATCGAATTGATATAATAGACACTAACAACTGAAAGTAAAATTATTAATGAAAATAATAAGCCTACACTTAAGTTTAATTTAGTTTTAATTCTCATTAGGATAAAATTATAAGGTCAACATTTGATGAAGCCAACTTATTTAATAATTTATTAAATATACTTGAAGACAAAATTACTTTAAATAAATTGAAATGTGGTTTTCCGATGCAAACCGTTGTAATCTGTTTTTGCTCTACTACTTCGAGAATAGCATCGGTAATTTTACCGTTTTCTTTTTTTATTACTTCGGCGCCTAATTGAGTTGCTAATTTTAAATTATTGATGAGATAGCGCTGTTTAGCAAGCGGAATTCTAACACTACTCTCTTTCGGTGTCTGCACATACAAAACCATCCACTTGCTGTTATAATAACTTGCTAAACGCGCCGTTTTTCTAATCACAATTTTGGCCGTTTTGTCATTACTGCTAATACAGGCCAATAATTTATCTTGTCTAAAATTGGTGTTTTTAGGCTTTTCATGCTCTACTTTTCGTACTACTTGACTTGCTACTTCTTTTAGTGCTAATTCACGTAATTGAAGAATTTGATCTGATTTAAAAAAATTAGTCAAAGCCATTTGTATTTTGTCTTCTGCATAAATTTTACCTTCCTTCAATCTGTTTATCAATTCCTCTGCGGTTAGATCAATATTGACTACTTCATCTGCCATACTTATAACATTATCAGGTACGCGCTCTTGTACTTCCACGCCCGTAATTTCCTTTACCACCGTATTTAAACTCTCTATATGTTGAATATTTACAGCAGAAATAACGTTAATACCAGCTTCTAAAACTTCCAAAACATCCTGCCACCGTTTTTCATTTTTACTACCCTGAATATTAGAGTGTGCTAGTTCATCTACAATTACGACCTCTGGCCTCAGATTAATTATAGCTTGAACATCTAGTTCCTCTAGTTCTTTACCTTTATAGAAAATTGTTCGCCTTGGTATTATAGGCAAACCAGTTATTAATTCCTGAGTTTCTTTTCTAGCATGTGTCTCTATATAACCTATTTTAACATCAATCCCTTTTTTTAATAAAGTATGAGCTTCTTGTAGCATCCTATATGTTTTGCCTACTCCAGCGCTCATTCCAATATAGATTTTAAACTTTCCTTTCCTGGATTTTTGAATCAAATCCAAAAAATGCTGTGCGTTATTCTCCCTTTCTTGTTCCATATTCGCTTTGATGCTTCAAATGATTTGAGCTTCTACCCTTTTTATATTTCAGTAATGAATGGCCTTCTCGATTGTACACTTCCCTTTAACAAAGATTTTGATAACTAAATGATTTATAAATAAACCTACTGCTATTATTTAGTTATTTTGTCTAATTCGGAATTCAGCATGACAATGTTAATAGTTTTCGGCCCTAGACATGTTATTAATCTTTTTTCGGTATGGTCTACAATGATAGAATCTATAATTTTTGTCGAAATATTTCTAGCTTTTGCGATTCGTGCCACTTGCTTTTTGGCACAATCTATAGTAATGTTTGGACTCATAAACTTAGATTCGGTCAGGATAGATTGTGATTTTCCTTTTCTGTGCACCGTTATTTTTTTTTCAGAAACGAGTTTTTCTGTTACTGCAATGGGATAAAACAATTCGGAATGCCGTGTTACTTTACTGCTATCTATTGCCCCTACTTTATCAAACTCTTCTCCCAAAGCTGTACTCCAAAAATAAACATCAGCACTGAATTGCTTGTCTATTGTGGGAGTAGTAACTTCAAGTTTATAAATAGATTTAGGATCTCGTATTGATTGATCTGAATTGCTTTTCTGGCATCCCACAAATAGGACTAAACTTGCTAATCCAAAAAATGGAATACTCAAAAATGTATTACTTCGTTTTAAAATTATTGTTTTCATCATAATTATTAAGGTTAAGACAATGTTACAGTCTATTACCCTGTAGACTCTATTTTTAAGTCTCTTGCAATGGATTGTAGACACATTTTTATTAAGTAAAGGCTATTATCAAGTTTTAAAATTTCGCCGCTAAGGATGTTGACAGGACTAAACTTTCATTAGCAGTTCCTCCTCCTCGTTTAACATAAATAACGTCTTTGCTAGAGTAATTCTTCGCTTCTACTCTCCAAACTAAATTTGAACCTATTCTATAATCTGAATTCACGGATGCACCATAGGTTTCAAACCCATCTGGAGTTCCTGTTACGATAATTACTCCTTTTTTATCTTGATAATATTCTGCTCTTACTGCCAAATTTAATTTGTCAGTTACCGCAATTTGTGTCATTGCTGAAGCTCCATACCATTTGTTGTATTGATCGCCTTGAGAGCTATTCTCTTCCCAACCTAAATCGAATCCTGCCATCAATTTCACTTTACTTGTTAGCTCAAATTGTCCGTAAAAATCATGAAAATAACGCCTTTGACGTACATCGTCTGGTTTATCATTTCCAATAAAAGAACTGCTGTTTAAGGTTATTTTGTTTGTTGGCTTGTAAATTAGTTGATGCCCAAAAGCAGGAGTGGTATTTCCATCTACGCGCTGAATTCTTTGCCAACCATTTAAATACAATCCGGAGAATTCCCATTGGCCACTTGGAGAAACATAAGTGATTTTGGCTCCAGCCTCAAAATAGGGAGAATTCTCGGCCATTATACTTCTAGTTAAGGTAATGCAGTCTACGCCAACAGCACTTTCAAAACCGATATGTGAAGGTAAAATCCCAGCGGTAATCCATAAATTTTGATTTTTTAAAACTTTGAATCCTACGTTTGCTTCATAAACATTTTTTAAAACTCCAGGCTCAGCGGAATAATTTGCATTCATATAAGAACCAGCTGCTAAAGCCAAATTGGCGCGAACTAATTCGGTATCATAAGTGGCTTTTAGTAAACCCAGGTTTAAATTGACCTCATTGTTTCGGTTGTGACTGTAAATAAAGCTTGGACGTGTATTCGTTTCAGGATTATTGGCATCGTATTGAAAGTAGGTTTCAACATATCCTGAAAATGTCAGCGGATTTTTTTTCTCTTCTTGCGCAAAAGCAGCACTCGATAAAACAAGTGATAAGGCGAGAGTAACTATTTTAGTATTCATTATAATTCATTTAGTTTGATTAAAAAAAAGGGAGACAGCGTTTCATCTCCCTGATTTTTCTATATTTTAATTCAGTTGGTCAAGCGCAATATTTAGTTTTAAAACATTCACTTTTGTAGGTCCAAAAATGCCTAGAAAGGGATGTTCTGTATTTGCATCTATTAAAGAATTTAATTTTTCGCTACTAATTTTCCTCGTTTTTTGAACTCTCGCAATCTGTACTTCGGCACTTGCAACAGATATGTTAGGATCTAATCCGCTTGCACTAGCGGTCACTAAATCAATTGGAATATCTAATTTTTTCACCGTAGGATTCTTTAATAAAAAAGTATCAATACGACCTTGAAGTACAGCTAAATATTCTTCGTTAGAAGCTCCTTTATTACTAGCTCCTGAGCCAGCGGCGTTATAATCTACAGCAGATGGTCTTCCCCAAAAGTATTTGTCAGCCGTAAAATTTTGACCAATGTTGGAGTATCCTATGTTTTGTTTGTATACTACCACTTCACCTTTACCATTATTGGGTGCTAATTGAGCAACTGCCCAAACCGATAAGGGATAAATTACCATGAAAAGTACCAGCAGGACAACAGTCATTCTGATTCCGATTATTAAATTATTTTTCATAATTTCTATTTTTTTAAATGAATAATGCAACAACAATGTCAATCAATTTGATACCTATGAACGGTACAATAATTCCTCCTACACCAAAAAGTAACAGATTTCTTCTCAACAAAGCACTTGCGCCTATTGGTTTGTAGCTCACTCCTTTTAACGCTAACGGAATCAAGAACGGAATAATGATGGCATTGAAAATTACTGCCGAAAGTATGGCACTTTCAGGACTGTGTAAATGCATAATATTTAATCCTTGAAGCGCTGGAATTGCAGTAATGAATAATGCTGGAATGATGGCAAAATATTTGGCAACATCATTAGCAATACTAAAAGTAGTAAGCGTACCGCGGGTCATTAATAACTGTTTCCCAATTTCGACAATCTCAATTAACTTGGTTGGGTCATTGTCTAAATCAACCATATTTCCTGCTTCCTTTGCTGCTTGCGTTCCACTGTTCATAGCAACACCAACATCTGCCTGAGCTAAAGCCGGTGCATCATTTGTACCATCTCCCATCATGGCAACTAATCTTCCTGCTAATTGTTCCTCTATGATGTAATTCATCTTATCTTCTGGTTTGGCTTCGGCAATAAAGTCATCAACCCCTGCTTTTTCGGCTATAAATTTTGCAGTCAAAGGATTATCTCCCGTCACCATGACCGTTTTTATACCCATTTTACGAAGGCGTTCAAATCGTTCAAACATTCCCGTTTTGATAATATCTTGCAATTCAATCACTCCAAGTGCCACTTCATTTTCAGAAACTACTAAAGGGGTACCTCCGTTTTCAGCAATCATTTTTACTTGATCTAAAAGCTCGGTTGGAAAAGGATTTCCAGCATTTATGACTATACTTTTTATAGCATCAGTTGCACCCTTTCTAATTCGAGTTCCGTCAAAATTGATTCCTGAACTTCTCGTCTCCGCTGTAAACTTGATAAATTGTGCATTATTCACTTGCAGCGTTAAAGGATCTATTTGTGCTAATTCTACAATTGATTTTCCTTCAGGAGTATCATCCGACATAGAACTTAAAACGGCTGCTTTAACCAATTGCTCTCGTGAAATACCTGGAGCAGCATAGAACTGAGTTGCTTTCCTATTACCAATGGTGATTGTTCCTGTTTTATCCAGTAACAATACATCAATATCTCCTGCAGTCTCCACCGCTCTACCGCTTTTTGTAATTACATTGGCTCTTAATGCTCTGTCCATACCTGCTATTCCAATCGCAGATAATAACCCTCCAATGGTAGTTGGTATCAGGCAAACAAATAATGCGATAAATGAAGCTATCGTAATATTTACATTCGAATAATCAGCAAATGGTTTTAACGTTATACAAACGATTATAAATACTAACGTAAATCCTGCAAGCAATATCGTTAAGGCAATTTCGTTTGGCGTTTTTTGTCGTGAGGCACCTTCTACCAAAGCAATCATTTTGTCTAAGAAACTCTCTCCTGGCTCATTGGTCACTTCCACAACGATGCGGTCTGACAATACTTTCGTACCACCAGTAACTGAACTTTTATCTCCGCCTGACTCGCGGATAACTGGTGCTGATTCGCCTGTTATGGCACTTTCATCTATTGTTGCGAGACCTTCTATGATTTCCCCATCCGTTGGGATGGTATCACCCGCTTCACAAACAAACAAATCTCCTTTTTTCAGTTGCGAAGAAGAAATCTTTTCTCCATTTTTTAAGGTTGCTGGTGTTTCTTCTCTTGTTTTTCGTAAACTGTCAGCTTGAGCTTTTCCTCGTGCTTCGGCAATTGCTTCTGCAAAATTGGCAAACAACAGTGTAAATAAAAGCACTAGGAATACAACAAAATTATACCCAAAACTACCTTGCGATGTTTCACCCGTTAATGTCCAAAAAGAGACAAATAGCATAACGATTGTCCCGATTTCTACCGTAAACATTACAGGATTTTTAAATAGTAACTTCGGATTCAATTTCACAAAAGACTGCACTAATGCTTGTTGCACAATCTCCTTTTGAAACAATGATTGATCTTTATTCATTTTTAAATTCTTTTTAGTAGATAGTAAAATATTCAGCTATAGGTCCTAATGCTAGTACAGGAAAGAAAGCTAAGGCAGCTATAATTACAATAACAGTTAAGGTCACTACCCCAAATGTGGCTGTATCTGTCTTGAGCGTTCCATCATTTTCAGGTATGTATTTCTTTTGTGCTAAGAGTCCAGCAATGGCTACAGGCCCTATGATTGGCAGAAAACGTGCAAGAAGCAGTACAATTCCTGTAGAAACATTCCACCAGAAAGTATTGTCTCCCAAACCTTCAAACCCACTTCCGTTATTTGCGGATGCAGATGTGAATTCGTATAACATTTCACTAAGTCCATGAAATCCAGGATTATTTAACGTTGCTGTGCCATATTGAGGCATAGCAGCCGTTATTGCAGTACCCACTAATATTAAGAATGGGTGAATCAAAGCAATAATCATCGCTATCTTCATTTCTCTAGCTTCAACCTTCTTCCCGAAAAATTCAGGTGTCCTTCCAACCATTAATCCACTAATAAATACCGCCAAAATGATGAAAATAAAGAAGTTCAAAATTCCGACTCCCACTCCACCATAAAAGCTATTGATCATCATTGCTAGTAATTCATTCATACCCGAAAGAGGCATCGTGCTGTCGTGCATTGAATTTACCGAACCTGTTGAAATTACTGTAGTTGCAATACTCCAGTATCCTGTTGCTGCTGCACCAATTCTTGATTCTTTTCCTTCCATAGCACCCAGAGAGGTATCAATTCCCATTTTTTGAATCATAGGATTTCCTTGCATCTCTGCGATAACATTCGGAATGGTTAATCCCAAAAATCCAACAGTCATCACGCCAAAAATCATCCACGAGAATTTCTTCCTTTTGATGAAATATCCGAAAGCGAATATCATTGCGAATGGAATTAACATTTGAGCAATCATTTCGACCATATTGGAGAAGTACGTTGGATTTTCAAAAGGATGTGCAGAATTGGTTCCAAAAAATCCGCCTCCATTCGTACCTACATGTTTTATCGCTACAAAAGCAGCAGCAGGACCACGAGAAACATCTTGTGAACTGCCTTGTAAAGTAGTTATAGTATCTTTTCCCTCAAAAGTCATTGGAGTTCCTTGAAAAGCTAGTAAAATTGCCACTACAAATGAAATCGGAAGTAAGATACGTGTACATGATTTCATGAAATACGTATAAAAATTACCTAATTCAGTAGTGGTTTTATCTCGAAATGCTCTAAAAACTACTACTGCAGCGGCCATTCCCGTCGCGGCACTTACAAACTGTAAAAACATTAGATAGAACTGTCCTAGATAACTAAGTCCTGTTTCACCTGAATAATGCTGCAGGTTACAATTCACTACAAAAGAAATCACGGTGTTGAAAGCTAAATCGGCGGACATACTTGGATTTCCATCTGGATTCATGGGTAAGCTTCCCATGGTCATCATGATGATCATTCCTATGAAAAACCATACTACATTAATCATTAGTAAAGCTTTCATGTGTTGTTTCCAGTTCATTTCTTGCACCGGATTAACACCACTCAGTTTGAAAAGCATTTTTTCAAGCGGATTGAATAAAAAATCCAGCCACGTTTTCTCGAGTCCGTAAACCTTGGAAATATATTTTCCTAATGGAATAGCGAGTGCTAATGTGAGCAAAAACATCGCTATAATTCCAAATATTTCTGTATTCATTTTTATGTATTAAGGGTTAAATAAATTTTGGTTTTTAAAGAGGTAAGAACTAAAACTGTAATTGCGAAAATCCACTATGATACAATTATCAGCACTTGCCTATTTTTTACCTTGATCATTTTAGAATTTTTCTGGCTTAAGCAATACGTAAACCATATAGCCAAAAACGGCTATTGCGACAATAAAAAGTGCGATCATAATTTTAGATTTTTTCAAAAAAGTCAATGGTTAAAAAACAAATGCCAAATAATAAAATGGCTAGTCCGAGCAATAAAATTGTTTCAGTCATCATAATTTAATTGTAATTTGGTTGGTGAATTTGCTTTGCATATTCTGTTTTCAATACTTCGGGAAATAAATTTGAAATGGTGCAATGCTTCACTTTTAAGAAGGAAGCAATAGAATAGAGATACACATTGGAAATAATACCCCTTGTTTCTGTGCTACCTGTAACAAATAGTTTTTCAGCTATATTGAGGCATTTTTTTGCCCTTAGCACATTGCCAGCGATTAGTGCTTTTTTAGTAATCTCAGCAAATCGTTCTGCATTTTTGAATACATTAGTAATTTGATTTTTCATTTGAATGTTATTTGTTTTGTAGTGCAATGCCAAAAGACATTCCAAAAAAGGAAAAAAATAATTAATCAACTAAATATCAACATATTAACACGCAAACATAATTTTAGAGCACAAAAAAAGCCTATCAAAATGATAGGCTTTTTATTAAAATGATAGGTTTTATTAAATTCTATACTCTTCTACCTTTCGATACAAAGTAGCAATTCCAATTTCTAACAACCTTGCAGCTTCTGCTTTATTGCCATTTGTGTAATTTAAAACTTTTTGGATGTGTAGTTTTTCCATGCTATTGATAGCAAAAGCGGATAGTACAGTATCACCACTATTCTCTTTATAATTTACAATTTCATAGGGTAAATCGGCGGCAGTTAAAGAATTCGAAGAAGCTAAAATCACTGCTCTTTCAATTACGTTTTTAAGCTCACGCACATTTCCTGACCAAGAGTATTTTTCTAAGTGCTCCAAAAAATCGTCCTCAATTTCTAGTGCCTTCTTGTTTGTCGCAACTGAAAATTTTTCAACAAAAAAAACAGTAAGAGCACGTATATCCTTGACACGCGCACGCAAAGGCGGCAAATTTATTTCGAAAATATTCAACCTATAATATAAATCAGAACGGAAACGATGAGCCTCACTTTCGGTTTTTAAATTCCGATTAGTAGCTGCAATTAATCTAAAATTGGATTTTTTAGGGGTACTATCACCAACGGTGATATATTCATTGGTTTCTAATACTCTTAGTAATTTTGCTTGCAAATCAAGAGGCATTTCTCCTATCTCGTCCAAGAATAAAGTACCACCATTTGCTTCTTCAATAAAACCCTTTTTGTCTTTTACAGCTCCTGTAAAAGCACCTTGACGGTGTCCAAACAGTTCGCTTTCTAATAATTCTTTACTAAAAGTACTGCAGTTCAGCGCCACAAATGATTTTCCTACGCGAGTACTATTTTCATGAATGGCTTGAGCAAAAACTTCTTTACCCGTTCCTGTCTCTCCAGTTAATAAAACGGTGGAATCAGTTATGGCGACTTTTTTTGCCAATTCAATAACTTGTAACAAAGCTTTAGACTTTCCTATAATAGCGTCAAAAGAATATTTATTCATAATGCGCTTTTCCAACTGCTTCACTTTCTTCTGAAGTTGGACTTTTTCTAAAGCCTTGTATAAAAGCGGAATGATTTTATCATTGTCATCCCCTTTGACAATATAATCAAAAGCGCCATTTTTCATTGCTTGAACGCCGTCAGATATGTTTCCATAAGCGGTTAGCAAAATCACTTCTGTTAATGGGAAATTAGTTTTTATCTTTTGAAGAAAATCTACTCCATTACCGTCAGGAAGTTTGACATCACATAGCACAACATCAATATCATTCTGCTCTAATTTTTTGAATCCCAACTTCAAATCTGGAGCTTCAACTACTTCAAATCCCTCTGATTTTATTATCCTTGCGAGTAAACCACGAAGTTTTTCTTCGTCATCAATTATTAAAATATTTTTCAAAAGATGTGCAATTTTATTTATGTAAAACTAGTTATTATTTAATTACAATAAAAAATAATAGTGAAGCAATAGAGTGTCTGGATCAAAACAATTTATCGTACTGAATTTATGATTTTACCTTTTTTTTCAGTTTGCTCTTTTCTATCCTTATTATTTTTCGAATAACTCCATAACATAAGTAGTCCAAAAATAATAAATCCAATAGAAATCCATTTGGTCACTCTTTCAAAGAATGTTATTACTACTGCTTTTTCATAACTCGAAAACCCCTCTACTCCCATCGGACTCCGTCTGTAAAACTTTCGTCTGTTGATCCAGTACCGAAGGCTTAAACCTATAAAGAGAGAAACTATACTTAAAAACAATGCAGGATTCATATGCAAATATTTAAAAATTCAACAATATAAATGTACAAAAAAACTAATATTTAAAAAATAAACGACTCATTTTTAAGTAGTTAAATTAAATTTTTAATCAACTAAAATGAAAGTGATTGTTAAACTATAAATAGTAAAACAATCACTTCATCAAACCGTTTTGATCCTATACAGTTTTTTTATTTGACATCTCTTTCGATGTATCTCTCTTTATCTTTCCTAACATCCTCCTGCTGGATTAGTTTAGATTTAAGTAAATCTGAGTTCTTAATTTCTAATATCTGTAATCGGCTACCATTTTTTTCATGGAGTTCTATGCGAAGTACTTTGTCATCAGCGATCGTAAATTGATCCAAAACAAAAACATTTCTGGAAACCGTTTTTCCTTGTACCTCATCGATAGATTTATAAACTCGTATTGGATGTTTAATTACTTCTTGTACAACCGTGCGTTTCGCTTTCTTTTTATCTATCACTTTAAAATTGATGAAATCAATTGGAAATGAAACGAAGCTTGAATTCCTAATTTGTGTATGAAAATAAAATTTATTATCGTTAATATAAATGCCTTTCAGTAGAAATTCTATTCCAAATTTTCTGGTGCCAATTTGTTTTATAAAGTGCTTGTCTTGCTTATAAATCTCCTCCATTAATTCGTCGACCATGTTGGGCGAATTCGTTCCAAGTTCTTTAAACAAAATTGGTTTCGAATTCCATTCACGATCACTTTTGAGGGTTTTAGTTAAACTGTAATTAGTAACCCTAGGACATGAATTGTAGGAGACATTAAAACTATAAAAAGTTCCGTCTTCTGTGATTACTGAAAAATTGGTTTCTTCTTCAAAATCACGAACTGAAGCTTTAACACGTAAAACATTGCCAGCATCATCAGCCTTACTGGCAACTAAGTTAGTACTACCTAAATCTACGTAACGTATACCAGAGGGAAATAATAGATGCGAAGTTTTATCGAATGTTACTTCTATATCGTATGGCTCTATTATCGTTAGATTTTTCTTTGCATTCGTGCACAAGGCCGCTTGCCCGTGCGTAATTGATGTGTATCCTAACATTAAAATAAGGATCACCAAAGTATTTTTTACAGCTGTTTTCATTTTTTACCATTTATTTTTTGAACAATTATTTTTTTGATACTAGCAGCACTTGCAGTCCTGCTTTTAGGGTAACTTTCGGAGTCTTAATTTTTTTTGAGAAATAATTTGATACACCTTGGACTAATCCTCGGCTTAAATCCCCTGCGATCTGTTGTCCTGCAGAAGTTGACAACATGATACTACTACCAGAAGTTTGTCCCATATTGGCTGCCATGTCGGTCATAGCGGTACGTTCTGGAGAATATGGAACTGCCAATCCTTGTTGCCCGTCCAAACCATAAATAGTGAGCTCAATGGGCAGAATATTTCCCTCCAACTCAATGGAGCTAATTTTTAGTTGTAACCTACCTTGTTGAAACTTCGAATTTGCAGTTACTACAGTTCCGACAGGAATCGTTTTGTACTGTATCCTTGCGGGTTCCAATAAACGCAAGCTAACACTACTTTCTTCGGAGACGAGTTGTGTTTCTTGAACAACAGCACGGATACTATTCTTTGCTTGTTGTTGTTGATTAGTACTGGTGACTGTGCTATTGCTAGCCGCTACTAATGGATGTTCCTCAACTCTTTGCTGTAGGTTAGAAACAACATTGTGTCTTTCTGGAATAATGGAAACAAATATTTCCTTTGATGGTGAAGAAGGTCCAGTTACTTTGCTTTCAGGCGAAGCTAAATTGATCGGCAAATATTTAGCCGCCATCTGATACGATTTCTCCATTAACTCCAATTGATGATCAACAACATTAGTTGGTGGTTCTTCCTTTTTTGCCAGTTCTTTTTTTAGTTCCTCCAATTGTTTGCGTAATTCCTGCGTTTCAGAATTATCATTATTGTAAAAACTGCCCAATGTGTTTTGGGCATTACGATAACTACTTAATGAAGCGTTAGTATTCGCTTCATTTTCAGGAACATCTTGCAACGATTCTGCTGTACTCCCTTCATTCCAGTAATCAGATAGCGATGTCAAGGCATTTTGTTTTTCTAGATTTTTCTGTTCTACTAATTCCTGTTCATAGGCTTTTTGTTTGTCATTCTCTAAATCAATAGTTGTCGCTTGAGGAACAGAATCATTAAGCCCCATAATCTCAATATTTTTTACATTTTCTACTGGTTTAAAGATCAAATACAAGCAGCCCAAAAATACGATCGCCATCAATGATAAGATTATTGCCTTTTTAATTTTTTCGGCTTTACCCTCCCTACTCACTTCCAGTCCATCAGAAGCTGTATTTATACTGCCATCTGTAACATAGACCGCATTTTTCTTGTTTTCATTTTCTTTCATGTCTTTTCTTTTTTATAATTAGGACTAATGATCCCTCTAGCGATTGCTCACTACAGGAATTAAAACAAACTGATAAGAATACCAACTATGCTGATTATTAGATAGGCGGTAAAACAAACCATGATGTATGTATACTGGACTTGTAATGGAAGCATCCTCCATTTCACCTCAACTTCATTGATCCATAGATCAATATTTGTTCGAATCTGTTTCATCGTTACAATTTTTAGCGTTCTATAATTTCTAAATCCTTATTTTCCAAAACCGTAAACTTCTCCATATTGAAGCCTTGTGGATTGTTATCTGAACGAACGGAATTAACCAGGTAGCAAGAAGTGACTAGATTTCTTTTTGTCACATTACTGGATCGAATGATGAACTGCTTAGAGTACGTTTTCACAGCATACGGATAGGTTTCAAAATCACATACCACACTATCAACTTCAAGTCGTTGCTGAACATTACCTGAAATGATCCTATTGTAATATCCTTTTTCTGCTAAGTCTTTGTAATAATCAAAAGCACTTTTATCAGCAAGATTAAATGCTCTTTTCATATTATTCTCAATGGCGTTTTTATCCGGAGCTAGTGTAAAGAAAAGTTCGTGAAATCGACGTACATGCTCACGAGCCTCTACAGGGCGATTAATAGAAGCATCTTGAGCAAGAGCCAACATAAGTGATTTTCCATTATCTAATACATAGACCTTCTGACGTTGCAGTTCAGCGAACCGGTAAGATTCCCAAACAGCATAACCAGATATACCCACACACAGTACTGCAAATACAAGAGCATAAAGCCTAATTTGACTAAAACTGTTTTCGATGTTTCTTAAAGTTTTAAATTCCATTTCATCTTAGTTTAAAATTATTTCTTCATTAGTTTACCGCCAATGGTTCTTGCAATAGTGCTAGTACCTGCCCCCACGATGTTTCCTGTTTTAGAACTTGTTTGATTTATATTTCGAACAAAATTCCCTGCGCCACCAGCCTGAATGATCCATCCAGTCACCGTAGGTATGGTAAAATACCCTATGATGCCAATAATCATAAAAATGATATAAACAGTACTCGATGAATCGGGAATAAAATTGGGATCAGTTAAACTGTCGATATCCTTTTGGAGTATTAAGGATTGAATCTTGGACAACATCGCACTAAAAAGATCTGAAACGGGTAACCAGAGATACACACTAATGTACCGAGTCAGCCATTGCGTTAAAGTAGACTGAAATCCATCCCAGACTGAAATCGCAAATGCTATAGGGCCCAATATTGAAAGCACTATTAAGAAGAAGGTTCGTATCGTATCTATGACTAATGCAGCCGCTTGAAAAATAACTTCTACAAATTCACGAAATCCATCTCGAAACATTTTCTTTAGACTGTAGATCTGCCTTTCCGCGAACATGCTTGACATGGTGACCAAGTCGGAAGGGGTCCATCCGAGTTCCTCCAATTTTTTATCAAATTCTTCATCCGATGCTAAATAGGCAGTTTCAGGATTACGAAGCATCGCTTCTCTCTCCAATAGGTCTTTCTGCTGTTGTAAAGCATTCAAATCTAAAACTTGACTTTCTAAGATGCTGTGCGTTCCCTGCACCACTGGACTCAATACACCGTTAAGTGTTCCTAAAACAATCGTTGGGAAAAATGTAATACAAATACCCAAAGCAAAAGGTCTTAGTAAGGGGAAGACATCTATCGGTTCGGCACTACTTAGGGCTTGCCAGACTTTTAATGCTACATAAAACAATGCACCCAATCCAGCCAAACCCTTAGCAACCGCTGCCATATCTGCTGATAACGGCATCATCTCGTCATAAAGCGAGCGCAGTACTTCATGAAGGTTACTAAATTCCATGATTACCAGTATTTCTGGTTAGCGGTTCCGTAAAGATCCAATACTCTTTGGCTGTTATTGGCTTTCTTGGCTCGCAGATAACTAACTGAAATATTTTTATTCGTAAAATAACGAACCAAATTGTGGTACTCTTTTACTTTTACATACACTTGGTCAATAATGTCCATTCGTTCTTTATCATTGAGTGACAAGCTGGAAGAGTTTACAATTTGTTTTAACTCTTTCAAAAGTTCTGTGCTTTCGTTGAGTAATATTGAATACCCATTAGCAATTGCTGTTAATTCCTGCTCATTGAAATTGGGATCGTTCAACATTTTTCCAAAATTGTGTACATACATTTCAGAGACATCACCAACAAGTAAAACAGTCTGTTGCACTTTTCGAGCATCTTTTACCAAATTGTTTACCGCCTTTAGCTTATCATAATATTCTTTTCCTTGATTATAGACTTTTTGGACTTCCTTAAAGTTGTTAATCATGTTGGTCGCTGTGGTCGAAGTCTGTATAATCTGTCTTGCAGAATTGACTATTCCTTGTGCCAAATTTGTAGGATCTGTGACCACCCACTGTGCTTTAGCAGTCGGCATGACAGCAAATAGTATCACCATACACACCATAATTTTTAAATTTTTCATTGCTATTTGTTTTTAAAATGTTTACTAATTGTTTTCTTTTTCCCTTTTCTCAAGGGCAATCCTTTTGATAGCCTGTTCTACATTTCCACCTAATTGGCTTGCCAGTTGCATCACTTCCAACTTTTCTGTTTCTTCAGTGGTATAGGCTAAATATTCCTCGAAACTAACTTCTGTAGCATATACTGCCGAATGCGTACCTCCTAGCCCAATCCAAACTTCTTTGTAAAGTCGCTTGGGATCATTGTTCATGTTGATGGAAAGTACCTGTGCTTTTTCTTTTTCAGTCAGACCAAGCATGGCCTGGATATCGTCAAATTTGTTCATGTACTTCCTTTGATCCAGCAGTATTTTACAATCCGAATTATTAATAATGCTTTCTTTTACAATGGGAGATTGGATGATATCATCTACTTCTTGCGTTACAACAATGGCTTCTCCAAAAAACTTTCGCACCGTTTTAAAAAGGTATTTGATATACTCTGCCATCCCTTCTTTCGCGATAGCTTTCCAAGCTTCTTCAATCAGAATTAGTTTTCGTACTCCTTTCAAACGACGCATCTTATTGATAAAAACCTCCATAATGATGATAGTCACAATTGGAAACAGGATTTTATGATCCTTGATCGCATCTATTTCGAAAACAATAAATCGTTTAGAAAGTAAATCCAGTTGCTTTTCAGAATTCAATAGATAATCGTATTCACCTCCTTTGTAGTAAGGCTCTAATACATTTAAGAAGTTGGCAATATCAAAGTCTTTTTCACGTACCTTTTTATCTTCTAAGACTTGTCTATAATCTCCTTGTACAAATTCATAAAACCCATTGAATGAAGGAAATTCATCCTGCTCCTTGATTCGCTCAATGTAACCACTCACCGCATTTGAAAGTGCCACTTCTTCTGAGCGTGTTGGTGGCTCATCATCCCTTTTCCATAAGGTCAATATCAAAGTTTTAACACTTTCTCTTTTTTCAATATCGAATACGCCATCATCGGTGTAGAAAGGGTTAAAGGCAATCGGATTGTTTTCGGTATAGGTGAAATAAACACCATCTTCTCCTTTGGTTTTTCCTTTGATTAATTCACACAATCCTTGATACGAATTAC
The DNA here is from genome assembly GCF_041431375.1 of Flavobacterium sp. Arc3. Lineage (NCBI taxonomy): Bacteria > Pseudomonadati > Bacteroidota > Flavobacteriia > Flavobacteriales > Flavobacteriaceae > Flavobacterium > Flavobacterium sp. Arc3. Next base: position 44,077 of record NZ_JASMRI010000019.1, read on the forward strand.
CTGTATCTACCAATAAAACATGAGCCCCTTGTTCGTAATATTGCCTGACCATGTGATTGGTAAAAAATGACTTCCCTGATCCTGATGGTCCTAGTATGAACTTATTCCTGTTAGTAATAATACCGCGCTTCATGGGCAAATCAGAAATATCCAAATGAATGGGTTTCCCGGTTAGTCGGTCGGCCATCTTGATTCCAAAAGGTGAAGGCGAACTTTTATAATTGGTTTCTTCAGTGAAAAAACAAAGTGCAGGTGCGATAAAAGTGTAAAAGCTTTCTTCACTCGGAAAGTCTCCTGCATTACCTGGCATTCCTGCCCAATAGAGCGTCGCCACGTCTGTGGTGTTGTGCCTTGGTTTACATTCCATCAATGCCAAAGCACTACCGGTGTCGTTCTTTAGTTGTTTTAATTCCGCTGGATTATCTGACCATGCCATTACATTGAAGTGTGCCCGAATAGAAGCATGTCCAAAAGAATGTGCTTCATTCAAATAGCGTTCGATCCATTCCTTATTAATTTGATTGGCTCGGCTATACCGTGCCAAGGAATGCATGTTTCTTGCTGACTTCTCAAACTTACGTAGGTTGTCTTCACTGTTATCTAAAAAAAGATACTGGTTGTAGATGTGATTGCAGCTTAACAACAATCCAACTGGTGCAGCAAAAGACAAAAGACAGTCACTTCTATCGGTAGACAATTTTTCATAACGGGTTTCTGCTGATACTGAACTAGGCAAATCATCGGTATCGGACAACGTATGCAAACAAAGTCTTTTATTTCCTATGCGAACTTCTTCTCCGCCCAAAGCGATATCCTGCATCGGTGTCCCCTCCTCTCTTGAAAGGCTTAGGTATTGTTCCAATAATCCTTGTTTACTAGCTGTTCCAATGATATCATCCTCGCTTAATCGTTCTAGTTTTATAAAATCGGAATCGTTCACGATCCGCTCAAATTGCGCCACCGATTCCATAAAGCGAGAAATGGTTTCCTTATCTCTTAGCTCTTTTGGGATGAGCACTCCTTTGCAAAGCGAAGAGAAATTGCTCTGCATTCGCATACGCTCTTTGGACGTTTTAGTTAAGAACAGATAACAATAATGATTCAGAAACGGACGCTCATTAAAATGTTGTTGGTAGGACTTTGCCAAAAAACTCAAATCTTCTTTAGCAATATCAGGAGCATAATTTTCCTTGATGTACCAATCTTGTTTATGAACCACCGTATAATCAGGCAAGGTTTTGATTGCTTTGTGCCAAGCAGAATGAATGGCTTCATATTCCGCAGAGGCTACTGTAAAAAGCTCTGGAAGCTGCACTCGAAAGCACGCGGTGATATCAGCATCCTTAGAGATAATACAATTATTTTCTACTGCTAGCAACGGAAACTTACTTTCCAAGGTTGTCGATTTTGATTTATTTCTCATAGCTGATGCATTTTGGAATTCAACTGAAAATAGCGATGTACAGGCTTACGACAGATAATATATCGAGGATGTCTTTTGTTCGCTCCCACTTTCATCAAACCATGTTCACCGTATTTTTTGTTCAGTGAAAAAGTTTGCCATACTAATAGCGATCCTCCACCGAGTCCTATAAACAGACACAGATAAGAATTGACTCCAGTCATGTACAAGATCATTATCAGGATAAGCATCCCGAGCAAACCACCTGCGAAGAGGAACAAGTACTGTGCTTTCAGTCCTTTGAACTCCACCGTTCTTCCAATACCTTTATTAATATTATACTTATTCATAAAGCAAATACTATAAAAAGAACGAACGTAAAACAGTTGCCGCTACAATCAAAAAGATACAAGCTCCAAACCAACTCGCAGCAGTCTTGCTAGTATCTGGATCACCGCTACTAAACTTGTTATATACCTTCACCCCACCAATGAGGCCTACTACTGCTCCAATAGCATAAATAAGTTGGGTAGCAGGATCAAAATAAGAAGTGACCATTTGCGTCGCTTCCGTAATTCCTGCTGTTCCGTTTCCTTGTGCAATTACACTAATTGCTGACAGCATAGTCACTGCTACCAACATTACTTTTTTTCTTTGATTTTCCATGATTTAAATAGATTAAAATGTTCTATATTCCCGCACTTTGCAGGATTTAAGAACAAATATCATGTGGAAACCGTTGTCGTTTAATAAGTTGTCGTTAAGTGGAATTGTTTGGCAGAAGAAGACTTGATAACTTAGTTTGGGATAATAAAATCACTTATTTAAGCAAATAAACATCTCCTATATTACAAATCGCAATATGCAATTTGAGAGGACCGATTTCAATTGTTTGTGGAGAAAATAGAACAAATTAGAAGTTTGCAATATTGATTTAAATTAACCTACAAGTTTTATGAGTAAATGTGTCATTTAATTAGTAATCAGTGGAATTATTTCTCTTTAAATATCAATTAAAAAAAGAAATATATTACATTAGCTTTTTTAGCTTAACTTTTAGACAAGGCTTTAGAATTGATTTGTAAGCTTATGAAAAGAAATAAAACTGACTTTGTGGTCTTACCTGCATTCCATGGTGATTGTATTCTAATTAAGACATATGACATTGAGCATGATGAATTTATCATTCTTATTGATGGAGGAACTTCTCAAACCTTTCGTTATTCTTTAAAGGACGAACTTAAAAATATTTCTAGGATAAATCTTCTTATTCTTACACATATTGATTCAGATCATATTGCTGGACTAATAGCTTTTTTCAAAAACAGCTTAATTAATGAAATTCAGATTGATGAAATATGGATGAATAATCCTGATTTAGTTGAAATAAATAATGGAGAGCTTATTAGCGTAAAACAAGGAGGAAATTTAAAAAATTTAATTTTAGAGAAGCAGCCAAAAACGAAACTCATTCAAATTTCTACCTTAGATAATGTTATTAATCACTCAGGAATTGAATTTACTATTCTATCTCCCACAACTGATATTGTAAATGAGTTATATGTACAGTGGGGAGCACTAAAAGAATTAGAAAAGCAAGAAAATAGATCAAATATCTCTTCAGTACGAAATTCTTATTTGCAATCATTAGAAGATTTAAGTAAAACACCTTTCTCTCCTGATAAAAGGATTAACGAAGATATATTTAACGCCTCTTCCATTTCTTTTTTATTGAAATGTCCTGATATTTCAATATTACTACTAGCTGATTCTCGTCCAGAAATTATAACACAGAGTTTAAAGGGAATTGGGATCAATAACGACAATCCTCTTTTTGTTGACTATGTAAAAGTTTCGCATCATGGAAGCTTAAATAATACTTCTCAAGAACTCATGGATTTAATCATGAGTAATAATTATTTAATATCTACAAATGGTGGATCTGCTAATCATCGTCATCCATCAAGAGAAACTATCTCTCGAATAGTATATAATCGCAATAGAAATGAGAAAAAATTGAACATCTTTTTTAATTATGATTTAAAAGGTTTAAGAGAAAAAATTGGTGATTTTATTAATGAAAATGATCTAGAGCATGGAAATTGGAATGCTATAAATCAAAATAGATTTTAGAACTTATATGATACATAATCAAACTGAAAAATATTGTGTTCGAATTAAATGTAATGGACATACTGGCAGTGGAGTTCTTCTTCCTGGTATAGAAACTTTTTATGTATTAACTGCAGCTCATTGTCTTGGCGACAGTATGCCTAATATCGAAGACATAATAATTGAAAAACAAAATGACTATTCTTCAGATTTTAATCAAATAACAAGTGTAGAAATCAAAGAATTTAATCAAGAGCATGACTTTGCCGTAATAGAAATTGATTTCTTTGACGAAGAGAAGCATCTTTACCAGTATAAATTAGGGACGGGTGTTTTAGCTGAAAATGAAATAAAATTTTGTGGTTACCAAGGATTAAATATTAATCAATATCGACCTTTTAATGGAAAGGTTTTATCCGTGAGTGATTACTTAGGTAGATTTAAAATTACCTTACAAAATGAAACATTTGATCAAGCAGGAGAAGAAGGACATTACGTAGCAAAAGGACTATCAGGAAGTGGAGTATTTATTTATAGACATAATTCCCCTTTTTTAATTGGAATATTAAAATCTGTAATTTCTAATAAAGCGTGGAACGATGATATCGAGTGCTGTTCAATAAAACACATTGCAAAATACATCTCGGAATATGTTGATTTATCTGATTTTGAAAATTTAAAGAAATGGAATGAAAATATAGAAACTCAACGCACAGAACGAGAAATCGACGCATTTAAATTTGAAAATAGTGATTTTTTCGAGAAACTTTACAGAAAAAATCAAGTATTGTATCCTGAGATTGCAAAAGCAAATAGCGTTACAGCAAAGCAGATTAGAAAATTCCTTGCGATGAAAGACAATATTAGAACTATGGAAAATGATTATCCTCTACTTTACACAAATTTCAAAAATATTGTTCAAAGATTTGTTGATCAAGTTGAAGATGAATATTCAAGAGCTGTAAATATAAATACTGAGGCTATCGATTTAAAAAGAGAGTTACAAAATGAATTGAAGGGAGAATTAGAAATATTACCAAATTATACAAATCTAGATTTATCTGAATACCAAATTATTGAATGGTTAGGAATGTGTACTTTAAATTTCACGAATAATGATTGATATTAAATTAGATCAAAAGCCAATCTCTGTATCCATAAGATATAATGGATATTATAAAGTTGTTTTACTGTTGGCTATAATTAACCATTGCGCGACTGCCAAAAAAGCCAGTTTAGAATTAATACATATTGTTTTTTGGAGTTTACGTAATGAAAATAATTATCAAATTTTACTTGATTTATCAAATCAAGTAAGAAAAGATCTGATCCCATGGACTTTTGAACACGGAATAGAAGAGGTTTTAGCTTTGGGTTTAATTAATGGATATATTGAGAGGGTTATTGTAAGTCAAGCACTAGAGATAAAAATAACAAATGTGGGCATTGATATTATTAATTCAATAAATAAGTTTGAACTTTTTCAAGATGAATTACAGAAAATAAGAGATATTGGAATATTACCCAAATCAAGATTAACAGCAGCAAACGCTAATTGGAAACTATTATAGAAAGATATATGTTTAAAATAAATAAATTAAAAGCAGAAATTCTATCAGACAGAAGTGAAGACATTGCAGATTTATATGGGTTTGAGTTTGAATTTAAAAGAGGTTTAAATATAATTGCAGGACCCAATTCCAGAGGAAAAACAACAATCAATACTTGTATTTATTATGCTTTAGGAATGGAGGAATTACTCGGTGCTCATAATGAAAAAGCATTAGATAAAGCTCTAAAAGAAGAATTTACAATTAAGCTCAATGATGAGGATGAAGGAATAAATTATAAAGTACTATCATCTAAAATTTTATTAGAGATTGAAAATGAAAATAATGAGATTGTTTACTTAGAAAGATATATCACAACAAATTCAGAAGATGTAAAAACATCTAATATCACCGTTTACAATTCATCTATAGATTTAAAAGATGATGAGAATAATGTTATCCAACAATTTGTTTATTTTGTCAATTCAAGGGGAAATAATGAAGCTGCAAATGGGTTCTATAATTGGTTAAGTAGTTTTATGAATGTAGAACTTCCTATCGTAAGTAATAGTTCGCGAACAGATAATTATAGCCCTCTCTACCTTCAAACAATATTCTCTGCATTATTCATTGAACAAACAAAAGGTTGGTCTGACTTTTTTGCTACAATGCCTTTCTTTGGTATTACTAAAGCAAAAGAAAAAATAGTTGAATTTTTATTAGGTTTAAATGAAATTCACCTCTCTACAGAAAAAGATATCCTTAATAAGGAAAAGAATCTTATAATAGAAGATTGGAAAAGAAAAATAAAAGCGTTTTCATATTTAGAAAAACAAACAAGTTCAAGTATTATAAATGTTCCCGAAGAATTGACAACAGACTTATCAGAAATTGACAAAATAAATGTTGTTTTTTCTACCTCTGAAAATGAAAAAGTTACTTTTAATCAATTTATTACGGGAAAAACAGAATTGGTCAAAGAATTAGAAAACAGGCCAATTTCTACTATAAAAGAAAATCGTGAAGAAACAGTATTAGAATTCAATAAACAAAAGCAAGAGTACTTTGAACTAAAAGAGTATATTGAAAAATTTGAAAGTAAACTACGTATTGATAAACAGCAGGATTATAGTTTAAAAAACCAATTAAATATTGTTGAAGTTGAGATAATAGATCATATAAATCTACAAAAAGTTTTTAGTGAAAATATTATTAATGAATATGGGACAAATCAATGTCCGACTTGTACGCAGCCAGTATCAACAAATCTGATCAACACTAAAAATATAAAAATACCACAGCTTACTCTTTCTGAGAATACTAATTTTTTAAGAAGTCAAAAAAAAATAATACAAACCTCAATTAAAAGTTTAATCGAAATAATTAATGAAAAAGAAGTACTTCTTACATATTTTAAAAACAACTTACGTCAAAAAGAAATATTAATTAAATCAATTTCAAAAGATTTAATTTCTGATGATAGAGCTTTCTCAGAATCAGAGATTGTTAGAAAGCTTCAACTTGAAAGAGAGATTGAAAATTTAAAAATGCTTAAAGAATCCATTGCAGAATTAAAAGCAGAATTAATTGAACTCGCAAATAAGTCCCATAATAATGATCTTAAGATGGGAGGTCTAGGAAAATCAGAACAAGAGGATGAGGATAAACTATTTAGTTTTGAGACACAATACAAGGATTTTCTCTTCGGATTTGGTTATGAAAGCAATGAAAAATACCAGATATCTATTAATAGGAAAGAACCTTTCAAATATTTTCCAGTCTATAAAAATCACAGAAAAGATAATGTTCCTCAGTCTGTCCGTATAAACTCCTCAGCTTCTGATTTTGTACGTAATATTTGGGCTTATACTTTAGCTTTATTGCAAAATGGAATTAACCACCCCGGTATAATCATGTTTGATGAACCAGGGCAACACAGAACTAATTTAAATAGTTTAAAAGCATTATTAAAGACATGCTCAGAAATAGAAGAAAGACAAATAATAATTTTTACTTCAATTGATAAGAAGTTAAATGATGATGAACGAATTGATTTAGATATGCTTATAGAAAATATAGAAAGTGATAAATATAAACTTATACGATTGGATAACCTCCATAAAGTAATCAAGAAATTATAAATCTTTCCAAAAGTTAAAATGATATTGGGTAGTTCACACAAACTCCCCAATATCAAACTCCTCTAAATCATTTTTCAGCAAAATAGAAGAACCAGAATCCGTCTCTGAAGAAAGTGTACCATCTAGCAGCTTGGCTATTTTTTGAGAAGCATCTTCGATGGAATTTTCCAATAGGTCGAATAATTCGGTTCCTTGTATTTTCTGAAGTAGGACTGTTGCTGTTTCCTTTTGAGAGGGTCTCATTTTCTCTTTATTTAACAACGTTTTTACAGTACTTAACTCTTCAAAGGTAACCCCTTGGGCAAAACCATTATCGCCATCGGATAGTCCATAACTATTCCGTTCTTCCTCCTCATTCTCAAAATCAGGTACATTCCCAAAAACTTCCTCTAGCTCTTCTTTTCGAATTTGTAATTCGACTTTATCTTCGTCGATTTCTATATCAAAATTATCATTAAAACGAACCTCTTTTTGCTCTTGACTGTCATTGGACTTCTTTGGAACAGAAAGGCTTCTTTGAGGCTTAGGCTGCCCCATAATATCAGGGAGACTCGAGTTATTTTTCTCTTGTCTTGGCTGTTGTTCCTTATATTTTTTAATGACAATTTTATCCTTTGCCAAAAGGAAAATGACGATGAGCAAACAAATTACAATTACAGTTTCCATTCTATTTAGTATTATACATTGATTAAAAAATCGGCTTGTTTCTCTCATTAAAAAATTCCTGAATTTCGGTTCCAAAATCATTAAAATGCTGTTCTAAAATATTATCAATATAGGAATACAATGTTGTTTTCTCTTCCCTTGTCAATTGAACAATTCGAAGGAGTCTTTCATGATATTCAGGCCTTATATACACCACTTTACCACTGCGACCGGATGGATATCTGTTAGTGAGAAATACTTCTTCATAATTCCGTTTCTTTGAAGCGCTTACACGAATTTTCTCTTTGGGCTTATTTTCGGTAGCTTCGACACTTTGGCTTGTGTTTTTATCTTTGTTGATCGCTTCATCCCCACTCATAATATTCATGAGGTAATCCTCATCTACAACTGGTTTTTGAAAACGGTTGTGCTTTTTATCAGATTCCATATAAGAAAAGATTTAAGTGTTTATGATTTTGAGAAATTCATTTACAAAGAGATCAAGCTTAGTTATCTTCATCAAATTAGGCTCAGCAGGAAGCAGGCTAGATCTAAAGATATAATTACTAGTGTCATCCGTTTCCTTTCGGAAACGTTTACTATCCATTATTTTTGATTCCATTATAGAAAGGCCTAATGCTTCTATTACACTTTGATAGGCCTTATACAAACTAGTCTTTTCCCTCCTATCTACTTGATTCCAAAACAACCAAAATTGTAAGTTCTTGTTCCCTCCATCTGTTTCTGGAAGTTGTAAAAATGCTTTGGCAAATCCCAAAGTACTTTCTACTACCAAACGGTCGGCAGTAATGGGAGAAAAGATAAAGTCCATTGCTTTTAGAGTGGTCAAAACTCCTTTGGTGTTGGCAGTTCCTGGAAGATCAAACAAAATAATATTCCAATCACTATTCGATTGATCTATATATTCTGACGCTTTTTCTAGCGCATTCTCGGCCTTACAACGAATGACAGGAAATGCTTTTTTATCAATCGACTGAAACTGCTTCATAGCCGCTCTCTTATGATGTTCATTTTGCATCACCGTTTTAAGATCTCTATCTCTCATATTGCTGAGACTATGCTGCGGAAAATCACAGTCCAAAACCAATACATTAAATCCCAATCGATAATGAAGCACGCTAGCTAACAAGGTTGTCATTGTTGATTTCCCTACTCCACCCTTTTGAGTTGAGAAACTAATTTTGAAAGTTTTATTTATTGTTTCCATTACTTATAATTTTAAAATTATCTATTTACTAAATTGCTTTGCTGTACGGCTGCATACCTTCTTGTATTTCTTTACAAGTTTTTGCCCTATTAATTTGCCTTAAGTATGTACTTATCTACAATTGTAGATTCATACAATTTTCAACAGTTATGCCTTGTTTATTGGTATTATGTAAGCTCATTTGTTTTACTGCTTTTATGCTTTTACATTTTTATGGTTGTACAACTGTATCGTTTTATACTTTACTATTTTACTAAATACTTGCTTACTCTTAAACCTTGATATTTGTGTTTGAAATTGGATATAGAATTGTTTTTAAATATCCTTTTACAACTTTGAAACAAAGAAAGCTGGTAACTCCAAACCATCTCAGAACGATGAACTCATTGGCGTTCAAAGGCAATGTTTGGCAATACTTACTACTACACCATTCTAAAAATCAATGATTTACTTTGTTATAGAAGTAAATAAATGAGAGTATGAAAGTCCCAAATCTACATTTGAATAAGAACTGGAACGGCTTAAAGCCGTTTTTCCCTGCTGTATTAAATCTGTTCCGCCGACAGGCGAACGGATTATCTGTTCACCAGAACAGAGCAAGTTGTGTTTTGAGGCACTCGAAATGAATTCCGTGCCTGAAAACAACTTGCCGCCGCCGCGGGGCTAAAACACCCTCCGAAGTCGGGGTTTTCTAAAAATTAAAATTAGAATGATGATGGAGAATCAACAAAACAAAAAGCAGCACAAAGGCGGTAGGAATCCTAAAAAGGATCCTAGCATCCACCGTTATGTATTTCGACTAACAGACCAGGAAAATGCTAAATTCCTTTCTCTTTTTGAAGCTTCGGGAGCGGATAATAAAGCACTATTTATCACTTCTCTGTTATTTGAAAAGCAAATAAAAACGGTAAAAGTAGATCTAGCAGCAATGGATTATTACATGCGCTTAACCACTTTGTACGGTCAGTTTCGTGCTATTGGTGTTAATTACAATCAAATTGTCAAGATATTGTACCGCAATTTTTCTGAAAAGAAAGCTGCAGCCTATCTCTTTAAATTGGAAAAACAAACAATCGAGTTGGCTCAGTTATGCCGTTCCATAACGCAATTAACAGAAGAATTCGAATTAACACATCTGAAAAAAGGAGAAAAATGATAGCAAAAATTGGTCGTGGAGCAAACGTAATTGGTGCACTTTCTTATAACCAACTTAAAGTAGATCAAGAAAATGGATCAATATTAATGACTAATAGAATAAGAGAAACAGTCAATGGAGAGTTTACTGTTAACCAATTATATAGTTCCTTCGAACCGTATTTAATGGCAAACAAGCGAACAGAAAAACCTGTTTTGCATATTTCTCTTAACCCAAACCCAAAAGATAGTGTAAGTGATGAAGACTTTAAAAAAATCGCACAAGACTATATGGAGCTTATGGGCTATGGCGACCAGCCTTATGTTGTTTTTAAGCATACCGATATTGAACGAACTCACATTCATATCGTTTCGACCTGCGTTGATCGTTACGGAAAAAAGTTATCTGATTCCTATGAGAAATTACGTTCCATGAATGCGTGCCGTGCATTGGAGCAAAAACATCAATTACTTCCTGCAACTGAACAGAATCAAAAACCGAAGGAAGTAATTTTTAAACCAGTTGATTACAAAGTAGCCAATATAAAAAGTCAAATAGCATCGGTAATTCGACATCTGCCAAGGTATTATCAGTATCAAAGTTTAGGAGCTTATAATGCACTACTTTCTCTTTTTAATATTACCGCTGAGCAAATAACCGGAGAAATACACGGTCAGTCTAAGCAAGGACTTGTTTATTTTGCAGTGAATGAGAAAGGAAAAAAGGTAACTAATCCTTTCAAATCCTCTCTTTTTGGAAAACAGGCCGGTATGGATAATTTGCAAAAGAATTTCGAACAAGCTAAAGAGAAGATGAAAACAGCACCTTCTAAAGACATCCTGAAAAATTCGATAGAGGTGGCTACGCATACCACGAATAATGAAACTGATTTTAAAAAACAACTAGTCGATCAAGGAGTTAATACAATTGTTCGAAGAAATGATCAAGGCCGTGTATACGGAATGACTTTTATTGACCATGAATCTCGTACTGTGTGGAATGGATCCCAATTAAGTAAAAATTTATCTGCCAACATTTTTAATGATTTATGGAAAAATGAAGGGACTCAAAAAGTTCAGAATGAGAGACCGCATACCAAAACAATTTCATCAAAAAACAATAAAACTGAATCCAAACCTCAAACAGAAAAACCGCATGCTCTTTTTGATTTTCTTAATGGAAATCATTCAACCCATTCTAATACTAATTTCGGACTTATAGAAAGCCTTGGAACTTTATTACCAAATGCTCAAGGTGAAGATTATGAAGAACAAGTATTTGCGAATCAAATAAAGAAAAGGACAATACGCAACAATCAACGAGGCAAGAAATAGTTTAGCGAGACAACCAACGCCAACTGATGCCAACGGAAGTCAATTGACTTAGGTTCTTTTACGTTCGATCTACTTTCGCTCGTTACATTTTTAACTTTTTAATTATGCAAGGAGAAGATGATTTAAGAGGACTCGCCAAAATAATGGCTTTCATGCGCGCTGTGAGTATCCTTCTAGTACTCATGCACTTTTACTGGTTTTGTTATAGTTTTTTCTTAGAAAAGGGCTGGACGTTGCAAGTCATTAACAAGATTCTAGGTAATTTTCAACGTACTGCAAGTCTATTCTCTCATACCATCTACACCAAGATTTTTGCTTTGGTATTGTTAGCATTAAGTTGTTTGGGGACAAAAGGTGTGAAAAACGAAAAAATTAGCTGGTCTAAAATATCCATTGCCTTAGTCATTGGATTTATACTTTTCTTCCTCAACACACCATTGCTAAAGTTATCTGCTGATTTAGCTATTTCGTTGTATATTCTTACTACTTCAGTTGGTTACATTTCCCTAATGATGGCTGGAGTTTGGACCAGTCGAATACTACGAACCAATCTTATGAGCGATGTTTTTAATAATGAGAATGAAAGCTTCATGCAAGAAACCAAATTGATGCAAAACGAATATTCCGTTAACCTGCCAACCAAATTTTATTACAAAGGCAAATGGAATGAAGGATGGATTAATGTGGTAAATCCTTTTCGAGCTTCCATAGTTTTAGGAACACCAGGATCTGGTAAGAGTTATGCCATTATAAACAACTATATCAAGCAGCATATCGAGAAAGGATTTTCGATGTACATCTATGATTTCAAATTCGATGATCTTTCTACCATTGCATACAATCATTTACTTAAGCATTCGGACAAGTATACCGTTAAACCAAAATTCTACATTATCAACTTTGATGATCCTAGCAGAAGCCATCGTTGCAATCCCATCAATCCAGATTTTATGACAGACATCTCAGATGCTTATGAATCTGCCTATACCATTATGTTGAATCTTAACCGCAGTTGGATACAAAAACAAGGCGATTTCTTTGTGGAGTCTCCCATTATATTACTAGCCGCTATCATCTGGTTTCTAAAAATTTATGACAATGGAAAGCATTGTACGTTTCCACATGCCATAGAGTTACTAAACAAGAAATATGTTGATGTTTTTACTATCCTTACTTCCTACCCTGATCTCGAAAATTATTTGTCACCGTTTATGGATGCTTGGCAAGGTGGCGCTCAAGATCAATTGCAAGGACAAATCGCTTCCGCAAAAATTCCGTTGTCTAGAATGATTTCACCTCAACTTTATTGGGTGATGACTGGAGATGACTTTTCGTTGGACATCAATAATCCAGATGAACCTAAAATTCTTTGCGTAGGAAACAATCCCGACAGACAAAATATTTATTCTGCTGCCTTGGGTTTGTACAATTCGAGAATCATAAAACTAATCAATAAGAAAGGAAAATTAAAAAGTTCGGTGATAATCGATGAGTTACCAACGATTTATTTTAGAGGCTTAGATAATTTAATTGCCACAGCTAGAAGCAATAAAGTAGCGGTATGTTTGGGATTTCAAGATTATTCGCAATTGACTCGTGATTATGGTGATAAGGAAAGTAAGGTCATTCAAAATACGGTGGGCAACATCTTTAGTGGTCAGGTTGTAGGAGAAACGGCCAAAAGCTTATCCGAACGGTTTGGTAAAGTATTACAGAAACGCCAGAGTTTAACTATCAATCGAAATGACAAATCAACCTCAATTTCTACACAATTAGACAGCTTGATACCATCATCAAAAATCTCCACGCTTACGCAGGGTGTGTTTGTGGGAGCTGTTTCAGATAACTTTGACGAACGCATAGAACAGAAAATTTTCCATTCTGAAATTGTGGTAGACAATGAAAAAGTAGCTTCAGAAACTAAAGCTTATAAAAAGATACCCGTTATTTTACCTTTCGTTGATGAAAACGGTCAAGATAATATGAAAATCGAAATTGAGGCTAATTATAAACAGATAAAACGAGATATTGTTTTTATTATAGAAAGTGAATTGGAACGCATTAAAAACGATCCTGATTTGCAACATTTGGTGCAAGAGGGGCGAAATCAATAACCTTAAATAGAATAAACCTTTAGTTAGTGTTTGTTATTATGTACATATTTGCTATTTTTGTTCATATTAATGAACATATTATAAATATGAGTGCAAAAAAGCAAATCTTATTCCCTAAACACCAACTCCTTTTAGAGCAAATGGGGGAGAATATTAAATTGGCTCGAAAAAGAAGAAAACTCACTGCAATACAAATTGCTGAAAGAGCCGATATTGCTAGAACCACTTTATACCAAATAGAAAAAGGAAATTCTAGTGTGGCAATAGGTGCCTATTTTAATGTACTGAGAGTACTCGGTTTGCAAGACGATTTTTTAAAATTAGCTGCTGACGACGAACTTGGAAGAAAACTTCAAGACCTCGACCTATTAAAGTAATGACTTACTAGAAGCAAATTAAACTGATCTCTTATTCAAAACACACAACATGTCACAAAGTAAAACCGACATCTACGTATACGCCCATTGGCAAGAAATGCAGGAACCAAAATTAATAGGTGTCTTATCTGCACAACAAGCCAAAGGTAAAAAAGCATTTAGTTTTGAATACGATAGAAACTGGCTCAAAACTGAACAAAAATTCCTTTTGGATCCAGACATCCAATTATATAGTGGACCACAATACCCGAATCAAAAAGAAAACTTTGGCATTTTTTTAGACAGCATGCCTGACACTTGGGGACGCACCTTAATGAAACGTCGAGAAGCGCAACTTGCTAGAGAAAGGAACGAAAAGTCAAAAACACTCTATGATATTGATTTTCTGTTAGGTGTATATGATGAAAGTCGTATGGGAGCATTACGATTTAAAACCGATCCGAATGGAGATTTCTTAGATAACAATAAAAACACTTCTACTCCGCCCTGGTCCTCTATTCGAGAACTGCAAAATGCAGCAGCTAATTTCGAAAATGACAAAGATAATGAAGAGGTCAACAAATGGCTATCGGTTCTTATGGCGCCTGGATCCTCATTAGGAGGCGCTAGACCCAAAGCTAATATTTTAGACAATGACAATAGTCTTTGGATTGCTAAATTCCCCTCCAAAACAGATACTGGAGATAAAGCAGCTTGGGAGTTTCTGGCCTATAAATTGGCTACCAATGCTGGTATTAATATGGCGCCCTGTCGAATAGAAAAAATCATGGGCAAGCACAATACTTTCTTTACCAAACGTTTTGATAGAGGAAAAGGTAAAAGAATTCATTTTGCTTCGGCTATGACTATGACAGGTAACAATGAAGATACTATAAGAGACAATCCCGCAAGTTATTTAGATATTGCTGAATTCATCAGCAATCAAGGTGCCAACGTAGAAGAAAATCTACACCAACTATGGCGCAGAATCGTTTTTAATATAGCCATTTCAAACACCGATGACCATTTGCGAAACCATGGTTTTATTTTAACTAAAGAGGGCTGGATCCTCTCCCCGGCTTACGACCTTAACCCTTCCATAGACAAAGATGGTTTGGCTCTAAATATTGATATGGATAATAATGCGTTGGATTTTGAATTCGCTAAAAGTGTTGGGGAGTATTTTAGATTGAATACTTTACAAATGGAAAACATTATTCAAGAAATCATACAAGTTACAACCAACTGGAAAACAATAGCCACCGAAATAGGAATTTCTAGAGCAGAGTTGGAAATGATGGAAAAGGCTTTTATTTATTAGAGATACTTTAAAAATCAGTCTCACTCCAATCATTCTCTTTGCTCCGTTCGGCTGCTGCCGTCGGTATGCCTTAATGATTAAGGTGTAAGCGAAAAACTGTTTTTCGGCATCCCTACCCTTCGCAGGCACTTCACAGCCCATAAAAAAAACAGCAGCTTGAAAATAAGCAACTGTTATTTTTAGGCTGTTCCGTTCCTCAGCTCCACATGTTCATTCCTTGCGTTCGGTCAGGCTTATATAAGCAGGATAAAGCTTCATTACTTTACGCTCCGTGCCTACGCTCCACTGCATTCCAGCCCTATCCTACTTATAGCCTTCCTTTTATTAATTTGAGTTGGTACTCAAATCTCTTAGATTCATATTTTTCTCTATAAGTAAGTTTTACTAAAAAGTAACCAAAGATCTGTCAACCAGTTTATTTTCCTTTCTTCTTTTGGGGAAATATAAAAGAGGTCTCTCCTCCTTCATCCATAGCGATAAAAGCATCGAATTTCTTACCTGATTTACTTGTCATTCCTTTTAAGAGACTGGTCTTTCCTTTAGTTATCAATGCTTCCAAATCTACAAGATTGAGTTGTATGCCGCATATATTTCTGAACTGAACCCAATTACAGTTTTCGTCCTTGCATTTAACCAACTTGTCTCGAAGAATCAATTTTTGGACCTTACATTTTGGACAAATAAGCTCCGGTTGTCGCTCTACTTCTATTGCTAAATCAAGTATTTCATGAGTTAAAGACTTTGTATAAGTTTCTATTTCTTTTTGGAAGGTTGCTAAATTAGATTCATTATTCTCTATCTTTTGCAAAGCTAGTTCCCAGTTTGCAGTCAACATCACATTAGCAATATTTTTGTCTTTTACCAATTCATAGACCTTTAATCCTTTTGCTGTCGGCAGTAGTAATTTTTTATCGCGTTTAACATATTCCCTGTTAAAAAGTGTTTCAATAATGGCTGCTCTAGTGGCAGGAGTACCAATTCCTACACCTTGTATTATTTTGCGTTCCTGCTCATTTTCAATCTGATTCCCTGCGTTCTCCATTGCAGATAATAAGCTTGCTTCCGTATAAATACCTGGTGGTTTGGTTTTCTTTGCTACTATTTTTGCTGTCTTAATCTTTACTTCATCACCAATTTTTAGAGTTGGTAATTCTTGAATTGGATCTTTATCTTCATCGCTAAAATCACCTTTGATAACTCTCCAACCAGCATCTAGAATTTTGATTCCTTTTAATCCAAAATCATAGTGTGCAACCTGTAGCACAATGTTTGTTATTTCTTTAGTACAAACAGGAGAAACTGACTCTAACAATCGATAGACAATCATTTCATAAATTGCCTTCTCTCTGGCTGATAAAGCCGATGGTATTTTATCGGTGATCAATATACCATGATGATCGGTCACTTTTAAATCGTTGACGATCCGTTTATTCAAACGATTTAATTTCATCTTAGCAACTACAGCTTTGAATTTCTCCAGCTCTTCCACTATCCTTATCAGCTTAGGAATTTCTTCCCACATGTCCTCAGGAATATATTTACTCCCAGTACGTGGGTAACTAATGAATTTCTTTTCATAAAGACTTTGAGCGATATTGAGCGTTTCTTCGGCTGTTAGACTTAACCTTGTGTTAGCCTCTTTCTGTAATGCAGTAAGATCAAATAATAATGGTGACTGCTCACTTATGGTTTTGGTTTCTGTGTCTATTACTGAAGCCTTTCCATGCTTAAATACTGTTTTCAATACATACTCAGCCTTTTTAACTTCATCCCATTTAAGTGTAGAAAGACTTTTAAAATCAACGTACTCTTTGTTATGCTCCAATTCAATTTGCCAATAGTCTTCAATTTTGAATGACTGATTTTCTAAAAAACGTTTGCAAATTAATGCTAATGTTGGAGTTTGAACCCGACCCAGCGAAAAAATACCACTTCCACTCGCAACAGTTAGTGCTTGCGATGCATTGATTCCTACTAACCAATCTGCACGACTCCTTCCTACTCCCGCATCATGCAAACTATCAAAGTCTTTTCCTGATTTTAGATTTTCAAATCCATTAAGAATTGCCTTTTCGGTTAACGAACTAATCCATAATCGTTCGAAAGGTTTAGAGCAGTTTAAATATTCATAGATGTATCGAAAAATAAGCTCTCCCTCTCGTCCTGCATCGGTAGCCACAATTATACTATCGCAGTTTTTAAATAGTTGATCAATTGTTTTGAGTTGTTTCAATGCCCCAAGATCACGAGTATAAGTCTTGTCTTTTTTTACTTTACGTACTGTCAATAAGAATGGATTAGGCAGTATAGGCAAAGCTTCTCTTTGAAACCCACTAATTCCATAATCTTCCGGCATAGCTAAAGCCACTAAATGCCCGAACGCCCAGGTTACCTGATACCCATTTCCCATCAAGTAACCTTCTTCCTTTTCTGTAGCTCCTAACAAGAGAGCAATCTCCCGAGCAACACTTGGTTTTTCTGCAATTACTACTTTCATCTGAACAAGTCTTTAGCGTAATTACATTTTTCGCACTTTTGATTTGGCTTCTTTGGGTTTCTCCTGCAGTTCTTGTTGCTTTTCAGTTTCAGGGCTACTCTGTTTGCTTTTCAGAGGCTCTTTACTATTTTTAGTGGCCTCGTTGGTTTTACCTTCTGAATTTACAGCAACTTGTGTTTTATTTTCCTCTTTTGGTTGTGCTTTCTCTTTTAATTTATTAGGATTGTCAAAAGAAAAATCTGTTTTTCCTGTATCTTTATCGAATGTGATATAACCTTGGTATTCTTTGCCTTTCTTATCAACCAATCCGTTTACATACACGGTCTGTCCTTCTTTGAATTTTTCAAATTGCGCAGTATCCAATTCTTTCCCTCGAAAAGCTTTTGGAGCTTCAATATCTTGCTTTTCTGTTTGCTTGTTGCTATTTCCTCTATCGAACAAAAACTCTACATATCGCTTGTCTGCATTAAACTGTACTGAAGCATTAAATGGCTCTCCCTTTTTAGAAATCATACCTTCTAGATACAACGATTTACCTTCTGACAATGTATGTTTTTGTTGATCATCAAGCTTAATTCCCTTGATTTCTTCTGGAATTTTAATGAGTGTTGTACGTAGCGCAATGAGCTCATTGGTTAACTTGTCAACGCTGATAATGGATGGAATTGTCTCGCCAGTTTTGGGATTTGTCAAGTCAACAACTCTCCCCATATTTCCATTTTTCAGCAAATTATCTTTGTCTTCCTTTGTAAATTCATGACCAAAGAATTTAAAATGCAGTTGAGGTTCTTTTCGAATTCCGTGGATTGCCAATACTACTTGCCCATCTTCTTTTGCTTGTAGCGAAAGCCTAGCATCCATTTTAGTAATTGATGTCCCTAAATCAAGAGTAACAGGAACTAATTCATTTGTTTTGTAGCCTTTTAGTAAAGGTTCAAGGACATTCATTTTCTCAAGTCGTTCTTTAGTTAATCCGAGATTAGCCATTGATTTCCAATCGATTTGTTCTAATTTGTAACGGTTTTCCGTTTCCGTTGTTGATTTTGTTGTTTCCATAGTATTCTTATTTTCTTGTTTATAATTTATTTTTATTTCATTTTTGGGTTTTATTTTTTCTACATCTTTGCTAAGATTTTTAGTCATTTTTTTTATCTCGTTAGCTACAGCAATTGCTTGCTGTGCTGAAAAGCTAAAAAAGGAAAAATGAGTAGGATCTTTAAATTGATGGTAGAAATTGGTGAAAAAATTAGTAAACACATCTCCGTGTTTGTCTATACGCACGAACTGGTTTTCATTCTTTTTTTTAGGCGCTACCGTTTGCCGCTCTTGATCCTTTCCAATATCCTTGGACTCTTCAATTTTCTTTTTTTTTGGTATCGATTACTAATAAGACATCTGAAAGTTGTCCTATAAATTTTGGTTTATCAATTGGTTGTTCGTTCATTACAACATTATTTAAAATTTCATTATCCGAAAATAATGAGACAGGAAACTTCTAATCAAATAATGACTTCATCTGGCTTGACTTGTCCTGTTTTGTCTATTTTCTTTGAGAGGGGCACTAAAACTATCCCTTATAAATTGATGGACATCACTTAGTTTATAATAAATCTTCCCACTGATTGTGTAATAAGGTAACTTACCTGATGAACGGTAACGTTGAAGTGAACGACTACTAATTTTCAGCATCTGCAAAAGGTCCTGATTATCAAGCAATTCCTCTCCGTCAATGTTATTTCGTTTCTTTTGATTTTCATTCATATTTTCATTCAAAACATCAAAACGATCCATGATTCGTTCCATCCACGCTATAAATTCCATTCTATCTATATTCATGAGCCTATCTTATAAAGGTTAAAACTTATAAATCCCAATATATTTTTGAAGGATGCATTTCAAAAATATTCTTACTCGCAACAAGATCATTATTAGCTATCACATTTGAATTTGCTGTTTAACTATGTTTATTTGATTAAAAAAAACATCTTTTAATTAACTTAAAATTTTAAAATTCTCTAGATAAATATTAATGACCTACTAGGTTCTAAACTGCTTCAATATTTTTTTGATGGAGCAAATTTTATTATAAAAAATGGATGAGTTTCACAAGCACTTCACAAGTTGTGATAGATTTATTTTAGGACGGAAAAGAATATTTTAAATCAAAAAAGTAATAAAACATATTTCCTCTAAAAAAAATAAGCCTGGACTTGCTAGGAAAGGAATATCCTCTTGGAACATTCGAACATTACAACACTTCTTTAAAGCATACGGTCGAATTTCTGGAATGGAAATACAAAGTATCAGATATCAACATCAAGCAAATAGATCATGCCTTTATAATGGAGTATGAATTCTTTTTACGAAGCGTGCGTAATTGTACAAACAATACCGCACTGAAATACATCAAGAAATTCAGTAAAATAATCAAGATCTGTTTAGCCAATCATTGGCTATATAGAACCCCTTTCAGCAATTACAAAGTAAAAGAAGTCGAACGTGTGTATTTATCAGAGGACGAAATCGAGACCGTCATCAACAAAGATTTCAAAACGGAACGACTATCCCTCGTACGCGATATCTTTCTTTTCAGCTGCTTTACGGGATTAGCGTACATTGATGTCAAAAACTTGACAAAATCACATATAAGCTTGGGTATAGATGGGGAGAAATGGATCTTCACTCACAGACAGAAAACAGAAACCGCATCCAAAATCCCAATTCTTCCGGTTACGCAAATGATTATCGATAAATACGAAAATCATCCAGAATGCTGTAACCAAGACAAACTTCTCCCTATTTTGAGCAATCAGAAAATGAATTCCTATCTGAAAGAGATTGCGGGCGTTTGCGGGATTGATAAAGAACTCACTTTCCATATTGCCCGTCATACTTTTGCAACCACTGTAACACTTACAAATGGCGTCCCAATTGAAAGTGTTAGCAAAATGCTTGGTCATAAAAACTTGAGAACCACACAACATTATGCCAAAGTTTTAGATAAAAAAGTAGGTGAAGACATGAAAATTCTAAGAGACAAATTCTGTACGATTAAAGCAAAAAAGGAACAAAAAACAATCTGATATTTTCTATCCCCTTTAGATTTTCCTAATGCTAAAGGAAATTAGCAACGATATAAAGGTTCAGTACAACTTCCTTTTTGCCCTTATAAAAAGATCACAACGATATATTATTATTTAATTATGAAATTAAAAAACGATTTACCGCTCACTTTTTTCTAAAAAACACCTATTCAATTCCCGAATTGAACACTATACTTTTAGCTTCAAATAATTTATTTTGATACGTTTGTAAAGTTTTTTCCTTTTCTTCCACCAGCAAATCACTTCAAATTATATATTTATGTCAGACCAATTTAATCAGGTCCGGATTAAACGTATTTACCAAATGCTGTTCGAAATGGCAACTGGAAATATGACCTTCCGCATCGAGGATAATAGTAATGATGAATTAAAAAATATTGCCGCAGCATTAAATAAAATTGCAGAAGATCTCCAAAAAATAAATTTGGCATCAGGACATAACAGTGCTTACTATCCGTACCAAAATCTAATTCAATTAACATTTGTATTGGATAATGATTTTGTTTTATTGAGTTTTAATAATGAGGTGCCACACACTCTTAAATATAAACCAGATATAATTGTCAATACCGACTTTGGAAAATTGATTGATCAGCAATCGAAAGATCTTTGGAATGGTATTCTTGATGAATTAGATAAAAACTCCAATTACACCACTACTTTGCAATTAATTTTCATTACTGGTGATAATCACCTACTGCCATCATTTTGCACAGTATCACGATTACTATATAGCGATGAAATAATTGTAAGTTCAGTATCAACCATACTTGAAGAGATGCGTGACATTAATGACCGTCTCTCTGGTTCAAAAATTCGCAAACACAATGAAGTGACTGCGGTACAAAATTTACATGACTATATTCTAAGTCATCTGGATGAACCTTTACCCACTTTACATCACTTGGCACAAATATTTGCTATTGAAGAACACATATTAAAAAATGGTTTTAGAACTTTTTTCAAAACAAGTGTCTATAACTTTTATCAAGAGGAACGCTTGAAAAGAGCAAATCTAATGATCCGGCAAACAGCTGTTTCTTTAAAAGAAATTGCATATCTGAACGGCTTTAAGGGCTATCTTAACTTCTATAAAGCCTTCAAAAAAAGATTTGGCTACAAACCAAGTGATCTATCAAGACCCGAAGAAGATCTTCTACCCTAATACTTTTGCACTGTTTTATTTTTTGAATAACGAAATGCCTGATTTGCATAATGTTATATGTTTTTTATTTACAATTTTACAGTACTAAAAAAAACAGTACAATGAAAGTAACTGCTACATTCAAAGAGAAATTCACGATCAGTATTAGTTACTTATTCATACTGCTTTTCGTCTATTCAGCAGTCAGTAAACTACTGGATTTTCACAACTTTCAGATACAGCTTGCTCAATCTCCTTTACTTACTGCCTTTGCTACATATATTTCTTATGCAGTACTAACAGTAGAATTTGCAATAGCTATTTTGCTATCAATACCAAACACCAGAATAATCGGATTGTTCTCGGCATTTGGACTGATGCTACTATTTACAATTTATATCTACATAATACTCAATTACAGCTCATTTGTACCCTGCTCTTGCGGAGGCATCCTTGAAAACATGAACTGGACAGAGCATCTTATCTTCAATATTGCAATGGTAATACTTGCAGCGACAGCTTTGTATCTTTCCAATGATTGGCAGAATAAACCGCGATTTTATATCAGCATACGTCTTGTAGCAATATCGCTACTAAGTGTAGTTTTAATGGCTGGGCTGTTTCTTGTTTCTGAAGACATGGTGCAACATCGCAATAACTTTGTGAGAAGGTTTCCTCCCTTTCCTGCCAAACGAATTACTGTAGAAAACCTGAAATTCAATTCCTTTTACTTTGCTGGCGAAAGCAATGGTAAGCTATTTCTGGGAAATACTTCGGCACCAGCATTGATAACTACATTGGATACAGCACTTCAAGTGATCATAACCCAGCACATCAAGATTACGGATACGTTGTTCAAATTCCATAATATTCAATTACGAGTACTTCCACCCCACTTTTATTTATTCGACGGTACAGTTCCCATAATTTTTAAAGGAAATTTAAGTGATGGAAAAGCCGTTTTACAATCCAGAAAAATCCCCGGTTTCACAAAAGCAGTACTCATTGATTCCGCAACCATCATAATTCGAACGCTCAGCAATACTCGAGAAAATCTTTTAGCAACTGTAAACCTCAACGATGGCCAAATTAAAAAATCGGCTCATGAACTTCTTCAGAAACAAATTGATGGATTATTCGATACAGATGGAATAATGCAGTACAGTCAACAGCAAAGAAAATTTGTTTACTTATACTACTACCGCAATCAATATACGGTTACAGATCAATATCTTAACCTTGTGCATCGCGGAAACACAATTGATACCACTTCTAAAGCTAAAATCAAAATTGCATATGTAAAGGCGAAGAAGCAGAGGGTATTTTCAGCACCCCCATTATTGGTAAACAGAGTTAGCGCAATCCATAATAACCTGTTGTTCGTAAACTCAACATTACCTGGGAGATATGATGAAATAAAAATGTGGAAAAATGCAAATGTTATCGATGTATACGACATTCTAACGAAATCCTATTTAATGAGCTTTTACATCTACAAAATTGACGGTGAAAAAATTGATGATTTTATAGTAACCAATACCCATTTTTTTGCAATAATAGGGTCCAACATTGTTTCTTACAAACTAGCTGCAGCATTGAAAAATAAATACAATAATTAAATGAAAGACATACCGGCCAGTATCAGGGGTCAGATCGAAAACCTGTAAAAAAGAGTAGATCACATTAGTTAATTTTTAAATTTTAATATTATGAAATCTTTAGCAATTAAAATGATGTTTCCCGTTGTCGCCTTTGTGTTGGCATCGGCAGGTGCGGTAAGCACCAGTGATTCGACAACTAAATCTGAAATCGCGAGCGTGCAAGGTTTTAAACGTACGGCGCCATTCAATTGTCAGCCACAAAAAATCTGTAATAACATCGGAACTGTGCTTTGTGTTGACGGAACAGATCAAATGTATGCGAAACCTTCGCCAACATCGGACTGTACAGAGATATTGACCCACAAACCTTAAAAAATATTTAAGGTAAAATTAATGCAGGTCATAATTTCTTATGACCTGCATTTCTTATTGTACTCCTTCAGCAATCCATTTTTTGGGTGATTCTCCTTTTAAATAATAGCCAAACCAATCTTCTATTCGATGAGCAAAGTTCTGTTGATTCTCCTTTTTTACCAATGCATGACCATCTCCGCGATACACTAGTAAGATGGCGCTTTTTTTCAATCGTTGCATCGCAAGATAAAAAGCAATACTTTGATAATAATGGATTTGCCTGTCTTCTTCTCCTGTCCAAATGAGTACAGGCGTTTCTATTTTATCGACAAAGTTGAGCGGCGAATTACGCTCGTATCCTTTCCTATCTTCAAACAAAGATTTTCCCATACGCCACTGCTGGCTCTCAAATCGCCACATCTCTGGTCTTCCAAAAGTCCAACCGATAGAAAGATACCATCCAGCAAGATCAAAAACAGAAGCCCCTGATATAGCACTTGCAAACAAATTGGTCTGCCCCAGTATAAAATTGGTTTCATATCCTCCAAAAGAGTGTCCAATTAAGCCAATTTTAGAATTGTCGACTAAGTCTTTACTTACAACCGCTTTGGTGGCAGCAATGACACAATCTGCAGCTGATACCCCTGGATTTCCCAACTCATATTCAATATCAGGGAGCAGCACAAAATAACCTTGAGCAGTTAGGTTAGAGGTATTAAATCCTGCCATATTATGGAGCGATGGATTGATGTAATAATGAAGTAAATAGGATTGCTTTTCATAAATATGTACAATCATTGGATACTTCTTTTCTGGACTATAAGCTGCAGGGTAGTACAAGATCCCAGTTAAAAGAGAGTTTTTTGAATCCCGATAATAGATCTTTTCCTGCTTTGCCCACGCATATTTATAATGCTGTAAATTACTCTGATAGAGTTTTGTATTCGTTTCTTCCTTGCCCATGCTTATGCTTAATTCTGGCGGACTATTATATTTTTGTGATTCATAAACATACACATTCGCTTTGCTGGCTTTTAGTATTTTTGTAGTAAGAAAATCACCAAAAAAAATCGGTTCTACGTTCTTTTTTGGACCAAGAATAAAGTAACCACTTTCATTATTCCTTTTCGCACTTAACATTATTTTATTTTTAGTATTGATCGCTGCATCAATATGTCCAGTAAAATAGGGTACAAAAAATTCCCTATCAACTGGCGGAGCTATCCGAAATGTAATTCCCGACTCCTTCCCTCTAGTAAGTCGAACAGCTTTATTTCCTTTAAAATCTATTTGCCAAATATCAAACTGATCATAAAGTAGAATATATTCGTCATGAACACCCCAGCCTACAATCCGGTAGTTAATTGGCCAAATTTTATCTTCCCAGTCCGCTAATTGAAGCTCGTGCCGCCCTGTAACATTAGAATGGGCACCAGTCAAAAAATTATAAACCCACCAATCGTTATCTTTAAAATAAGCAAAATATTTTCCGCCAGGTGACAAACTTAATGTTTCTAGTTGTGTAGACTGGTTTTCTAAAAGTAAATTTCTCTGTCCCGTTTCTAGATCAGTAACAAAGAAGTTTACATTCCGCTCCATTATATATTGCGGTCCTAAATCGTTTTTATTATAAGTAATAGCAAAATCTTGACTGGCATTCAGAAAACCGAAGGGTTTACTTTGATCGGTAATTAGCATAAAACGATCTTGCTCCGGCCACCATGCAGCGATTCTGGTATTAAATTCGAGATCTTCCACAGTCTGCCTTTCAGAATAAACAACCGCATCATTGCCATTCCATACCTGTGCCCCATCAAATTTTTCTGCTATGGCAACCTCCTTTCTAATAGTAAAAAATACCCTTTTACCATCAGGAGAAAGCGTCAAACCACTCGCGAATTCGCTTTCCACATAGAAACTATCTGGAATTTTATTGGGCTCCAACTGAAATAATATAGTATTCTTTACAGAAAAACAGAAAACAGCCGGACGATTAATTCCACTGATACTATCTTTATTTTCTCTTAGAAAAGCAACAGATTGACCATCAGCATTCCATATCAGTTGCGAAAATTTCCCACTACCACTTTCAGCTACTACTGATTTCGATATAGTTGACCCAAAGGTCACCATCAGTACTTGGTAAACGCCACCGTTTTCAATGGTACAGACAAGCGCATCCTTGGAACTACTCATACGGAATTGATCAATCCCAGCAATACTTTGCAATAGCTCTCCTCCACTATTCCTGAGCTGTAATACCCGCTGCTTCGCTTTTCCTTCCACAGTAATCAAATAGTTACCATTTCCCGAAAAGGAATACGTTTCCACTTCTTCAATTACGTTGATCTTATCCTTTTCCAAATCAAGAAGAGATAGTCGTCCATCAGTATCAAGGCAGACAAATTGACGTTCCCCGCTAAATGCTCCCGCATTGGATTTTGCAAAAGTATACATCTTCTTTCCATCACTTCGCTTCACAAAAAGCGTATCAGGGCTTTCGTCATAGCGCATTGCATAGCTTACCCAGTTCCCTTTATCAGATATTTTGTCAGTATAAAGCGTTCCCCACAAATGATAATCGCTTTCTGTAACTGCTTTTTTTGGTAGTACCTGCCCGTAATTCGGGCAAGCAACTAACAAAAAAATTAAAAAATTAACCCATCGGCAAATACTGCCAAATAGTGTCGTATTGGTCTTTCTATCGATTAACCGTAGAGTACCGTTGTTATAATTGATCATATTAATATCCAGTATTTTGAGGTTTTAGAAATGGATTTACTAGTAATTCAGACTGTGGCAAAGGCCATAATTGGTCGGTTGCATTCCATCCAGGTTTCGTACCCAAGACAGCATCCAGCTTCCCAAAACGCTTCAGATCAAAAAAACGATGCCCGTACTCGGTAAATAATTCAACCTTGCGTTCTTGTAAGATGGCTTCGAGTAAGGTTGTTTGAGTAGTAGCATCCGTATCTGGTAGGCCTGCCGTATGTCTTATCTTGTTTAAATCTTCTTTGGCACCTATCATGTCTCCTTGCCTAGCACGTGCTTCTGACCGAATCAGGTACTGCTCTGCTAGTCTGAAAATAATGGAGTATTCTAATGAGGAACCGCTAGCAATGTCTTGCTTGTATTTATAAGGATGATACCAAAGGCCACCTCCTTCGGTAACCGTCTTTATCCAATGACTCTTTCTCAAATCGTTGGTCTCAAATTGGGATACAAAATTATCTGACAAGGCAACCAACTCTGGCGGACCGGAAAAGAAAATAAAGGTGCTGCCTTCATCTGTATTCGCACCTTCACTTCCAGAAGCAAGTTGCCATATAGTGCTAGTACTTTCTTTTAGAAATACGGAGTCAAGATTATCATCCCATATATAAAGCGAAGTATCATTCAATACTGCTGAGGCCATATTCGCTGCTTCTGCAAAATCACCATGGTACAAGTACACGCGTGCAAGCAATGCCTGAGCTGTCGCCTTATTGGGGCGAGTTCGGTCTGCTTTACTATAGTCTGAAGGTAGTAAGGTAATAGCGACTTCAAGATCGGCAATGATGTTTTTATAAACGACTTCGGTCGCCATTCTCGGCACTGTACTGTTGTAAACATAATCGGTTGTACTTACATAAGGCACATCCCCAAAAAGATTTACGAGGTAAAAGTGCGTTATGGCTCTTGCAAAAAGTGCCTCACCCTGTAATTGATTTTTATCACTTGGCGCTAATGAAGCAGAATTACCTACTCCTTCAAAAATAGCATTGGCAGCATAAATCTGATTATAGGAACTGTTCCATAATAGGGAAACAAAAGCATCTGAAGCTAGTAAAGAATTATTATAAAAATCGGCTGTCGTGTAAGCACCATTTTCATAAGAAACTAGTTCATCAGCATACGTACCCAACAGGCAAGAAATCCCAAAAGACTTTCCGGTTAACAGTCCGTTCTCTCTCATTTGTGCATAAACATCAACCATAGCTGCATTGGCCGTGGTCGCGTTCTCAAAAACCGCGTCCGTGGTCAACTGCGAATTAGGTCGGTCGACTGCAACAAAATCATCACAGCTTACAATGAAAAGAAAACTAGACAGAGCCAGTAGTTTTATAGAATAGTTCCGAATTCTTATTTGATTTTTCATGTGTTTGGATTTTAAATATTAAAAAGTAAGTTGCACTCCAGCTGAAATAACACGTAAAGGAGGTAAAGTACCGCCTTGGGTAAACTCAGGATCTCCACCTTTGTAAGAAGTGATAGTTAGGAGATTTTGTGCCTGTAGTGACAAACGACACCCCAACTGTGGCAACAATTCACGTGGAAAATCGTAAGAGAGCGAAATGTTTTTAAGCCGTATATAAGAGGCATCACTTACAGCACCGTCACTCAAACCAAAATATTCACTAGCCTGCATAACTTGTTGGTCAGTGCCAGTAGTATACCTCTGATATGGAGCCAAATCCCCAGCCTGATGCCAGCTGTTGACATAAGCTGATGGTTGATTACTCAATAATCCAGCAAAGCGCTGCGTATTGGCAAAATTGAAATTCTCTTGTTTAACAAACTGGAATAGAAAATCCAATTGTAAGCTTTTGAAAACAAATAGGTTTTGCAGTCCACCATAGTATTTTGGGTTAAAATCCCTAACTGTTTCACGGTCATTTTCATACGATATAGCACCATCGCCATTCACATCTTTAAATTGATACAGTCCAGTTTGTGGATCGACTCCAGTAAAATGAAATAGTTTTCTTATTGTCGTAGGTTGTCCTATTACATAATCGCTTCTGTAGCCAGAAGATTCTAAATCAGGAAAAGAAACCAATCTATTGGTCGCGCTGGTTATATTAAAATTAGTCGTCCACGAAAAATTATTAGTTTTAATCGGTACTAAGCGCAGCGTAGCTTCAAAACCAGTATTTTCAACAGTCGCGTCTAAATTGGCTTGGATGCTACTAAAACCTGTGGTTCCTGCTAAAGGTAAACCAACCAGCTGGTTGGAGGAACGATTTTGATACCAAGCGGTTGTCAAAAAAATACGATCATTAAAAAATCCAAGCTCTAGCGCAGCTTCAAATTTTTTATTAGTTTCCCAACCAAAATCAGCATTATAAAGTCGCGCAGGCTGCAAACCATTGGTACCTCCATATTGATATCCAGAGGAACTGTAGGTGTTTAGAAATTGGTAATCCCCTATTTGATCATTTCCAGTTGTACCATAACTAGATCGTAGTTTTCCAAAACTGAGCCATAAACTATTTTCAGCTAGCAGTGGCTCTTTATAAAACAACCAAGCCCCGCCTATGGCTCCAAAAGTAGCAAACTGCTTTCCTGGTCCAAAACGGCTAGAACCATCCCTCCTACCGGTGAAATTTACAATATACTTGTCGACAAAGGTGTAATTAGCTCGTCCAAAAAAAGCTTGATATTTATAAAGTATAGCATTATTATTCAAAATCAGTGTCACCGATGCCGACGCCAAGTCAGATAGCAAGCTATTACTTGTAAATCCACTGGCGAGGCTAAGTAGCTTTTTGCTATCTTGGTTTTGATAGCTGGCTCCTACCAATACATCAATTTTTGATTTCCCAAAATCCCCCCACCAGTTCAATTGCGGCTCAATAATCCAAGACCGCCTGCTCAAGATATTGCTATAAATGGAGGAATACTGACTGCCTAAATTATAAGCAGGATTATACACAGTAGAGGGTATAGAACGATTGTCCTCATTATGAAGGTCGGTAAAACCAAGACTCGTCTTAAATTCCAAGTTTTTGGCCACTGTATAAGAAAGTAAACTATTCACTATAAGGTCAGTGGTTTGAGCGATATTTTTGCTTTCTAAATTGGCCAATGGGTTTTCCCAAGTACTGTTCTCCCAGTTCAGCTTGTTATCCGCATCATAAAGTGCGGGAGCATTCGGTGCAACTTGCCTCGATAAGGTTACAAAGTCAATCCATGGTAAGTCGTTGTGCTGCGCGGTATAGCTTCCCGAAAAAGTAATGCGAAACTTTTTGTCCTCGGAAGCATGGTCAAAACTAAGTCGAGCACCTCCTCTTTTATATAAAAAATCTCCGGGGAATACGCTGCTTTCCGTTCGATAATTACCACTAAAGAGATATTTAGTTTGTTCAGAACCACCACTAACCGAAGCCTGCAATCCCATGACTTCAGACGTCCCTCCTATCAGTTTCTTTTGCCAATCGGTATATCGGCTCGGATCCCAAGTACCGTTCACATCATAGGCATTTGCGGGATAGCTAACAATGCCATCATTGGCAAAAGCTTCCTGACGCATCGCTAAATACTGCGAGGTATTCATCATAGGCATCATCTTGCTGACCGTTCCGCTACTGTGATTGCTGTTAATTGTGAAGGTTGTCTTACCCGTTTTGCCTTTTTTAGTGGTAATCAGCACTACGCCGTTGGCACCACGAGAACCATAAATTGCTGTGGCATCTGCATCCTTTAATATATCAAGGCTTTCAATATCGCCAGGATTAATACTCCCTAATGGGTTGCCATCCCCAGGAATAGACGTAGACGTTTGGCGGTCGCTAATAGGATCAGACGAATAGGGCACGCCATCAATAATAAAGAGTGGAGCATTCGCACCCTCACGAAGACTGTTTAACCCCCGAATGTTGATACTGAATCCGCCACCTGCAATCCCACTTTCCTGTACAATATTCACACCCGCCATCCTTCCTTGCATAGTCGCAAGCACATTTGTGACCGGTTGCGTTTCAATAGCCGCCGCCGTAATTCTAGCAATACTTCCTGTACGCTCACTTTCTTTTACGCTGTAATAACCTGCATTGACACGAACTTCCTGTAAGTTGGTAGCGTCCTCTTGAAGCTGGATATTAAGTATTGTTTGATTATTGACAGCGACAGCAATCGTTTTGTATCCTATAAAGGAGAACACAAGTACATCTGTAGGTAAAGCATTTATGGAGTAGTGTCCATCAAAATCAGTAAGGACTGTCGTATTATTTCTCTTTAAATGTACGGTAACTCCAGGTAAAGGATTTCCTTTATCCGTTACTGTTCCCGTAATTTGTTTAATCTGAACTTGTTCAATCTGAACTTGTTTCAGATTCTCCTTTCGCAAGCTATTGCCCACTTTGAGCAAAGTCGTAGGGATTATGGGCGTATTAGCAAGAGTAACACTAGTATTCAGTAGTATGCAAATAAGCAGATACCACAATACCGCCCTACCCTTGTTTAATGAAATATTTTTCATAATATTGGTTTAGTTAATGTAAATGAATGTTTTTGTTAGCATTGGTCCTCTTTTCAGTTGTCCAGACGGTTAGAGGGCCTTTTTTTTGCACTTACTTTTTGTCACCCTGATTTAGTTTATACTGAGCGAAGCCGAAGTACAGTCGAAGGGCTTTTTGTGTTTACTTTTTATTCTATCATAGGCAGGGTTTTAATTGGATTTATATTTTGTTATTTTTTCTTTACTAGGTACAACTGTGGCAACCATAAATCCAAAGACATATCAATACTATTAATGCCACTATTAATGCAGCTTGAATTTGTCTGTAGTATTTCATCTTATTAATTTATGGGGGTTATAAAATGGGTTTTGGGTCATGGGTTTTGTTTTTTAGGTTATGAGTTATTTCAAATAAGTGGATCTATTTCCTTTGGTCTTAATTCACCATCAAAAAAACAAGCCTGCACCTTTTACTAACAAATTCAAAATAAATTAACTAGGCGATTATTCAATGGACCTTTCGGTGCAGGCGTT
Source organism: Flavobacterium sp. Arc3 (assembly GCF_041431375.1). Taxonomy (NCBI): domain Bacteria; kingdom Pseudomonadati; phylum Bacteroidota; class Flavobacteriia; order Flavobacteriales; family Flavobacteriaceae; genus Flavobacterium; species Flavobacterium sp. Arc3. The sequence goes on from NZ_JASMRI010000019.1 coordinate 75,868, forward strand.
TTATAGGGAGTATTCATTTATTCAATCATAGGCATACAAGTTTTAGCGGGTTAAACTGCTGCGAGACTATAAAAATGAAGATATAACGCTAAGAATGAAGTGGAGTAAATACCAAAATATCGAGCATAAAAAATGGCATGGAACTCAGCTTACTGCGTTAGAGGTACTGGTATACCGAGCAACAATAAGTGAGCCCACGCCATGGGACGTGAGCATCTTACTTATTATCTCGTTGCAAAATTACCAGTTTTCTAACGCGAGATTCTAAGCGAATGCTTCAAATGTTTTATAAGAAGAATCGCAAATATATGTATTCAATAACAAATATAATAATTTTTTTATTAAAAGCAATATATATGTTGCCGTTATTGTTTTTTCAAAGTACGAATTTTATAAAATGGATAAGCTTGTTTTTTTAAAGGAACGAAAACTACTGGGGAAAAGAATTGCTCAGCTAAGAAATAATTGTATAAATGAAATAACGGGAAAGAAAATTTCTCAAGAGGAACTAGCACTCAGGCTTGGTTTGGCGAAAAATCACATTGGGTTAATTGAACGTGGTAAAACAAACACAACAGTTGACGTTTTATACGGTATCGCTAAAGAATTCAGAGAAGAAATTATTTCATTATTTGATTTTGAAAAAATAAAAAAAGATGCTTAGGCATCTTTTTTTGATTTAAGAAATATTCCCAAATTGCATATTGAATTTTCCAAAATGCATATTATATAAAAATTTAAACCCCTATTTTGACCTTACTTAAAGATTCAAAATATGGAATGGTATGAAATCATTGGGTTTGTTGTGGTATGGGTTTTAGGTCTATATCTGAGAGGGAAGTTTTATGAATGTATGAGGAATAGGCATTATAATGATAGCTGGAGAACTAGAAGAAAGAAATGAAAAAATGCCGCAATAGAATTAGCTTACTATTATCCTATTTAAATAAAGTCAAAATATCACTAAATGTGGGTATTGTAACAATAGTTTTAAAAGTCTTTATTTACGAACTAGAATATATAGCTTGAAATATGGTAAAACTTAAAAAAAGCGTTACTTGTTGATGTTATATACAAGTTATGCGTAATTCGCAGCACGCAGTACAATAAAAATCATAAGATGAAAACAATTATTAAGTCATTAATTTTAGGCACTCTGATATTCACATCAGCGTGTAATAATAGTAGTAAACAAACCCAAAAAAAAGCAAAACTAGAGCTAAAAAATAAAAACGATGTTACCAAGCCTGAAGACATCTCATATGACACCAAACCTGAGGACATCTTAAAGGATTTTATAACATGGTATGATTACGATTATTACAATATTCGATTAGCCCAAGACTTTATTGCATTAGACACAAATTCTACAGTTTTATATAAGACTCAATTTTTGAATAAGTTACTTACTGGCAAATTTTTTGCTATCAAAACAGCTCTTAAAGACAGTATCCCAAGTTATAAGCTATTTAAACTTAATAATAAAGATTCTGCTATTACTTCAACAATTATGCAATCGGCTTCATCCGAGATTTCAAATTATAAAATGGAAGGTAAAAAGCTACCAGATTTTAATTTTACTGATTTGAATGGAGTCGTGTATAACAGGGCAAATACAAAGGGAAAAATTCTTATTCTAAAGTGTTGGTTTATACATTGTGTAGCTTGTGTAAAAGAATTTCCCGAATTAAATCAATTAGTAAAAGACTATAAACAAGACAAGAATGTTATATTTTTAAGCTTGGCAAGTGACAACAAAAATGATTTAATAAATTTTCTTAAAAAAAAGCAGTTTAACTATGCTGTAATACCAAATTCGGATATTTATATGAAACAGTCTTTAGGGGTTCAATTATATCCAACACATCTTTTTGTAGACGAAAATGGCAAAATTCAAAAGGTTGTAAATAATGTTGACGATTTAATTGCATTTATTCGTAAATCTAAATTATAAACTGGACTCAGATAGAACTACGCATAACAGCTAGAGTTTCGTTGCGTGCGAAGCACGAACAATGAAACTCCGGTTGAACGGAACCGTTTCCACTTCCGCAACCTATGCACTTATCGTAAAAAAAATAGAGAGAATATCAAGAGGATTTATGGTCCTCTTTTTTTTGGAGTAGTTTCTGCTTTGTTTTTGAGTGTTTTCGGTCACTTTTGAGCATAAGTGCCCTTACCCGTAAAATTAACTTTCACAGTGCCGATACGTATCGGGAGAGTTTTGGCTATTGCCAAGATACCAAGCAGGCGGACCACGTTGATCAAAAACCGCTATTCGATGTAAATTCCCTGTTTTACAACAGGGACATTTGGGTAAAAAAGGCTTTTTCTCTACTTTATCTAGTACTTTTACCTTTAGTTTTTCTTGTAAAAGCTTTAACTTTTGACGTTTCCAAGTACTGCTCAAAAAGCCATAATGCCGTATTTTCACAAACCGTTTGGGCAATATATGCAATGAAAACCGGCGGATAAACTCCTGATGTGTGAGTGTCATTTGCTTCTTTACTCCTGCCACACGATAATCCTTATAATCAAAAGTTACATTTTGGGTATCGATGCTTTTTATTCTATGGTTGCTAATGGCTATTTTGTGGGTGTATCTTCCCAAATATTCCACCACCGATTTAGGACTTCCGAAAGGCTTTTTGGCAAAAAATACCCACTGTTTCTCCCAAAGTTGTTTCTTGACTCTAGTATAATTATCGGGGCTTTTCGCTTGTAAAGCCGCACAATATTTAGCCCTAAAAACCTTGGACAACGCCTTGACTGGAAACAAGAATTTGCCATCGCCTCTTATATTCTTCCAATTGCCATTTTTATCAACCCCGCCGCCCGGTACGATGCAGTGTAAGTGCGGATGCAGGGACAGGTTCTGTCCCCAAGTGTGCAAAACCGCAATCATCCCAGTTTGGATTTCTTTGGCTTTTCCAAAACTTTTCAAAGTTGCCCAGGCCGACTCAAAAAGCAAATCATAAACCAATCTAGGATCTTGCATGGCTAAAACATTGATGCTATCGGGCAAGGTAAAAACCACATGAAAATAGGGCACTGGTAAAAGTTCGCTTTGTCTAGCTTGTATCCAATCTTCTCGGTTTTTACCCTGACATTTGGGACAGTGTCTATTGCGACAGGAGTTATAGCTAATGCTGATGTTCCCACATGTATCACAACCATCAATATGCCCACCCAAAGCGGATGTCCGACATCTTCTAACTGCCGATAAGGTGCGTAATTGCCAAGTATTGAATCCTAAATTTTCAATGTTTTGCCCTAGTTTACCCAGTACATGAGCTACTTCGTGCTGCACTTGGCAAACAAAGTATCAAGTGGACTAAAGGCTTTTATGGTGTCGAGTTGGGCAATATGCAAATAGTCCATCGTCGTCTCTATATTTTCATGTCCTAAGAGATTTTTAAGTGTGATAATATCGAGTCCGTCTTCGAGTAAATGCGTAGCAAAAGTGTGCCGAAGCGTATGCACACAAACCTCCTTGGTAATCCCAGCTGCCTTACTGGCTTGTTTGACTGCCCATTGCACGCCACGTTGGGAATAACGACTATCAAAATCACCACCTGCTATGCCTTGGGGTTGTCCGTTGAAGAGATACGTTTTTGGCTTTTCGGCTTCAATGTAGGTTTTGAGTCCTCGAATTAAATGTTTTGATAAGGGAACGTAGCGGTCTTTTTTACCTTTTCCTTGTACTACTTTGAGTTGTTCACGGTCAAAATCAAGATCTTGCAAGCGTACACTTCGCACTTCCATACAACGCAAACCACAACCGTACAACAAACCAATGAGTATTTTGTGTTTAAGCAGTTGACAATGTTGAAGTAATCGCCAAACTTCTTCTTTACTGAGTACTGTAGGTAGTTTTTTGTCGTGTTTTATCGAAGGTAAATGTAGGTACTCATAAGGCAACCCTTCGGATTTAAGTAAGAATCTAAGTCCATAAACACAGTGCTTAAAGTAGGTTTGAGAAGGTGTTTTAGAACGTTTTTGAAGTAGAAATAAGTATTCTTGCACTTGTTCTACATCTAGCTCAGTAGGGAGTTTTCCAAAATGAAGCGCCATAGAGGCAACATGCTGACCGTAGTTTCTACAGGTACTCTCACTTCTACCTAGAACTGACATTGTTCGCTTAAAGCGATGAAATAAATTACCGAAATCGGGAACTTCTGCGATAGCTCGATTGATGATAGTAACGTATTTTACTACTTCATCCTCTTTTTTTTATCATTGTAAAGGTTTTTAATTATTTTTACAAAGAACTATATTTTACACAATACACTACCGAAGGTTTAGTTCAACCACCATTTTGAGCTAGCTGGAGTTTAGTGGAATTACCGTTTCGCATCAAGTTTTCGTTAAGCCGAAAATTGAGCGGTTACGAACTTCCAGCCATCTCAAAGTGGCATAACGTTATGCCCAATTATAAAAACCTATATATAAAAATATGACAGTAACTGAAAAAATCAGCTTTGTTAGAAAGGAATTAATTCATAATTTAAAAGATATTGAAATTAAATCAGAAACAGAAGAATTAGACTTCAAGGAGATTTATAAAATATCCGATACAATAAGTAAAGTCGAATTTGTAAAAGACATTCTAGCTTTTGCAAATTCAAAAGGTGGATATATTATTTTTGGAGTTAATAAATCCTATGATTGGATTGGTTTAGATGAAAGAAGTGATTCAGACGTGGATGAAGCAAATATTTCCAATATATTAGATACTTATTCTGATGGTCATATAGAATTTGTTACAAATACTGTTGAAATCGATGGTGATTTCTTTTTTATTATTTATATTTTCCCTTCAAGTCAAATAATTCCATTTAGGAAAGATGGACAATATTCAAAAAATAAATGGAAAGGAGGTAAAAATACAAATGTGACAGTTTTTAAATCTGGAGATGTTTATTGTAGAAGAGGTAGTCGATCTATAAAAGCAGATAACTTATTTTATAAACTTAAAAGTAATAATTTTAAAATTATTGAAAATGTATCAATTCAACCAATTATGTATTCTGAATTTATTGGTAGAAATGAATATTTAACTGATTTACATCAAAAAATCGAAAATCAAAATAATAGAATTATTCAAATTGATGGAATTGGTGGAATTGGAAAAACAAGTTTTGTTCATTACTTTGTTTCTCAATTAATCGAGAATAAAGTTTTTAAAAATAATTTTGATTTTATAATATGGACAAGTTCGAAAAGAAATAAATACACTCCAAGCGGTATTAAAGAACTGTCAGAATTTATTTCTAATTTTTCAGATTTAATTCAAGAAATATATAATTTTATAATAAACAATCAACTTATTAGCTTAGACCACGAAACAGAAAAAGATATAGTTGACGTAGTTAAAGACTTTTTAAACCAAAATAAAACTTTACTAATTGTCGATAATTTAGAAACTTTAAATGATGCTGATTTAATAGATTTTCTTGAACACTTTCCTCTTAAATCTAAAGCAATACTAACAACACGAGAAACTCTAGGTGATTTTTATTTGTCAAGAATAAACTTAAATGGTTTTACACGGGAGAAAGAATTCCCTGATTTTTTAGTTTCACAATACAAAAATTTTAATGGTGAAGGTAATTTCTTAGAGCTTTACGAAACATATATAGGTGAGTTATTTTTATACACAAAAGGTATGCCTTTAGCAGGTCAACTAATCACTCACCAATTAGCACAAGGAACCCCTATTGAAAATGTTATTGAAAATCTTAAAAATGGAAAAGCTTATGAAGATATTTTAACATTCTGTTTTAAAGGCTCTATCGAAAAACTATCAATTATAGAGAAAACCATTTTGTTCATTTTTTCATTATCTGAAAAAGAATCGCTATTATCAACTGATGATTTAATTTATATTAGCGGTTTTTCTAATGATGAAATCGGATTACAAGCAATTCCTAAATTAACCACTATTTCACTTTGTTTCAAGAAAAAAACTGAAACAGGTATAATCGGGTATTCAATACCATACTTAGCTAAAATATATTCAAAACAATTTTTGAATATAGATAATGAAGAGGAAATCATATCTAAATATGAAAACTTTCTTCAAGAAAAATTAAAATTTAGTTCTTCTGATAATTCAGTAATTAATCTATTTTATCGTTCACAAGCAAAAAACCATAATGAAAAAGTTTTAGCAGATGGTGCTTTAAGAGCTCTTACAGTTGCAAGTTATGACTATGATCTAGCTATATCATTAATAAACAATCTGATTACACAAAACAACAAATTCCCATTCCTATATCTGATTAAGGGTAAAATAGAAGAAAATGGAATTTTTAAAGATTCTGTTGAGAAAGCAAAAAAGGAATTTTTATTTGCAATACAATTAAATGAAAATTATCTTGAACCACTTATAGAATTAGGATATATCGAATATAAAAGTAGAATAGGTAATAAAGAAAATGCCAAGGAATTTATCAATTCAAGTATTAATTATTTTGAGAAAGCATATAAAATAGCACCTGATGATCAACGAGTTTGTTTAGGGTTAGCGCAAGGGTATTCTAAACAAGCATCATCAATTAGTTATTATCATCACAAGGAAACCAAAAAACAAGTTGCCGAGAAAGCTAATGTGTATTTTCAAAAAGCTTTTTACCTTAGTGAAGACCTCACTTATACAGAGAAGCATTCGAACGCCATTACAGCCTATGGTTACGCTCTTAATTACAAAAACAATATTAGAAATGATGAGGATGCTTTAAAATTATGTAAAGTTGGTTTAGATTATGAGTCAGATAATTTAATTTTACAAAGTTTAGAAAAAGAACTTGAATTTAAATTAAATCCTTCTAATTATGCTAAAGAAATATTTAAAGAAAAAGGCTGGGTAAAATAACTGGGCATAACCGCCATTTAGCGAGATTGTGGTTTTAGTGGAATTAACGTTTTTTATAACGTTTACGTTCAGCCGAAAACTGAGCGGTTACGAACTTCCAGCCATCTCAAAGTGGCATAACGTTGCAAACATTATAAAACTAAACGTGGAAAAATTAAGAATGAATTAATGAAAAAAATTGTTATCGTAATTATTACGACTTTATTACTAGTTTCTTGTAAAATGACAAAAGAAACTTATGACAGTGGTGAATTAAAAAAAATCGGAAGAACATCTAGTGATTTAAAAAATGGAAAATGGAAATTTTATCATAAAAACGGAAGGATATTTCAAAAAGGAAAATACCTTGATGGAGCAGAAATTGGTTTTTGGAAAATTTTTCACGAAAATGGCAATTTACACCAGATCGGTAAATTTAATAATGGAAAACAAGACGGAGAGTGGAAGTTTTTCCACGAAAACGGAAATAAAGAAGGAATTGGAAAATTAGATAATGGAAAATTAATTGGTCAATGGAATTGGTACCATACTAATGGAAAAATTTATAGTGAAAGATTATACACTGATGGAAAACTAATGAATATAATTAATTGTTTTAATGGCAATGGAAAGCAATTAGATAAAGGCACTCTAAAAGATGGAAATGGAACACTAAATGTATATGATATAGAAGGGAATTTATTAGAAGTACAAAACTTTAAAGATGGAAAATTTATAAAATAACGATCTGCCAACAGAGATGCTTTGAGCTAGCTGGAATTTAGTGGAATTACCGTTTCGCATCATATTTTCGTTAAGCAGAAAATTGAAAGGTTACGAAGTCCACAGCAAGTACAAGCGAGGGAAACGTTAGCGGCAAGCTGTCAAAAATTGCACATAAAAAATCATTAATAATATGTCTATATTTAATATTAAAAACATTCCTTCACAATTATTATTCCCCTCTAATTCAGATGAGGATATTAACATATTAATAGGCGAAAATGGTAGCGGAAAAAGTACTTTATTAAACGACATTTCAAAATTTCATCTAAGTCAAAATTCTAAAGTAATTGCAATTGCAAACACAATTTATGACAAATTCAATTCACGGAATTCACGCTTTAAAATACTCAGATCATCTACAGGCAAAACATTAGCAAGAAATACAATTGTCAATGCATTTAAAATCTTAGCTAAAGATGATTTAAAAAGATTACGAAACGTAGCAAATACATTGGTATATATTGGATTTGATCCTGTAATAAGTTTAAAAATAAAAGGTGTTAATCCAGAATTTCGAGAAAAATTAATAGATTCAGAATTGACGAGTGAAGAAAAAGAGCACTTGTTGTATTATTTAAATAGATATATAGACAGAGCGTTTCACAAAGAAAACATTGTAGATATAAATTTCACTAATGAAAAGTTTGAAGATCTCAAAAACTCTTATCTACTTACAATGTTTTTATATGAAAAACAATTAAAGTCTTTGAAGCTAATTAGTGGAATAAACATATATCTACATAAAAATAATCAACATATACCTTTAAACAAAGCAAGTTCAGGAGAATTAACTTTGGTAACATCTCTTATTTATTTGACTTCTGTGATTACTGAAAATTGTGTTATATTAATAGATGAACCTGAAAATAGCTTGCATCCAAAATGGCAAATAGAATACATAACAAGACTTAACGAGCTATTTTATTTTTATCAGCCAAAAATTATTGTTGCGACACATTCTCCATTAATAATAAATGGTGCAGAAATTAATATCCAAAATATAAAAATTTTTAAAGGTGCGAATGGTAATTTTATTCTTGAAGAAAACGAAAAAATTAATGTTGAAGAAATTTATCAAGAATATTTTGATGTAACAACGCCAGAGAATCGCTATTTATCAGAAAACTTAATAGACAAAATGAATTTGTTAGCTTCTAAAGATATTGGATTAGATAAATTTACAGAAGAAATAAAAAACATTCAGGATAACTCATACGATGATAAGCAGATAAAATTACTAGACGAAGTTTTAGTAATGGGAAGAAAAATAATTAATGATTTAGAATAGATGCCAATAATTTTTGAAAATCAAGATAATGAAAATATTGCAACCGCCATTACGGCAGGTGGAAACGTTTGGAAAAACCCAGTTCTCAAGGAAGTTAAAAGAAAAATAAAAGATTACTATATTGAAAATGAATTGCCCAAATGTTGCTATTGTAGTAGATTATTTGTTGATGAATTTCGAATGGTCATTGACATTGAGCATATTTTACCGCAAAGTAAATATTCAAGTCTTAGATTCGAAGAACTAAACTTAAATGTTGCTTGCAAAAGATGTAATATGGAAATTAAAAAAGCTAGGTTAGATTTTATAGTAGATGAAACCAAAATAGGAACAAATTATTATCAATCCCAGCATTATAAATTAGTTCATCCAAATGTTGACAAATATGATGAACATTTAAGAATAATTACGGGGAGAAATGGAAATATTGTTTTCAATAAATATGTTATTTTAACTAAGAATAAAGGTCAATTTACATATGATTATTTTGAACTCAAAGAATTTGAGATGAATAATTTAAATGAAGCTCAAGGAATTAAAAATTTATCAACATTATCCCGTGAAATTCCAGATTATTTAAGAAATCAAATAATAAAAATTCTATCCAAAATCTAGTAAAAAAAACAGCCGCTAATAGGTAAGGGTTCGTTGGACTTGAAAAGCCAACAATGAAGCCTGCGTTGAACGGAACCGATTACATGCTGTCAACACTATGGAGTTATCGTAAAATTATTGGAGATGTTACAAGAGGCAAAAATGCCTCTTTTTAAAGCTTTTTACGGTTCTTTTATATTATTACAAATCCAATTCCCCTGCTGGCTTGAGCATTAAATATCACTGATGCTGGCGCGATGCGTCCCGCTCGTGCCCACAAACTCAGTATTTACTGCAATATAAACAAAAAAAGCAACCTCTTAACTGGGCTGCTTTTGTTGCTTTAAGGGATATCTTGGGGTTTTTAATCCATAAGATTAAAATATCTGTTATCACTCAAACTTAATTATTCAATTCGCGAATCACACGCTGTACTCTTTGTCGCAAACTCAGTAAAATTATAGATTTAAGGTCTTCAGTGCTATGAAATAATTGGGCTTATTATGATCTAAATTTTAGTTATTTAACTGATAGGTAGGTTTTATGAGTCCATTAAGGATCATTTTTATAAAAATATCTGGTGAACTAGACGACAGAAATGAAAGATATGACGTGCTAGAATTAGCTTTCTATTGTACATTCAATTTAAGTCAAAATATCACTAAATGTAGGTATTGTAATAATAGTTAAAAAAGACTTTATTTACGAACTAGAATATATAGCTTGAAATATGGTAAAACTTTAAAAAAAACCGTTACTTGTTGATGCTATATACATGTTATGCGACACTTTACCTAAAAACATACGAAAAAACCACCGAAAAGATATAAACCTACGAAAAACCAAAATAACCAAAAAAGACAATAAATGGAATTAAGGAAAATAATAATTCACGAATTAATAAAAGAAAAAGAAAGCAGAGAAGTTGCAATAGAGCTGTCAGAGGAATTAATTCCAATTAATGAAGAATCAACAGCTTTGGTGTCAGCACTTTCAGATAGTTATAAAAGCGATAGAATTTTATATGCAATCTTTGACAATTCAGAAGGCAAATATTTTCCAGAAAAATTTTCAGAATACAGAGAAACTCATAGAAATAATGATGATTTCATTACTTTTACGAGACTTGTCATGGGTAATTTAGTTGAATTTATAAGACCCGTTATTTTTGCAACGGGTGGGTATTTTGTTTTTGCAGAATATAGTGAAAATGGTTATAACTTTGTTTCAATTTTTTTAATTCGTGACGTTGAAGGTAGAATTTTAAGGAGAACACAAAATTCATTTTCAATTCAAACGGTTGAATATGTAGACACCAAAAATCTTGCTATGGCTTGTCGGATAAATGAAAATCGAATTGATGATGAAGAAATAAATTACATTTCTTTTACACAATTAAGACAACAAGAAGTTTCTGAATATTTTAAAACTTGGGTTTCTATTCAACAACTTGAAAGTAGTAGTGATTATACTAAAGCATTATACACAATAATCAGCCAAATTGTTCCCCCAATTAACCCAGAAACTAATGTGCAATACCCAATTGAAACTTTTAGAAATTTAGTTTATAGTTATACTTCTTCAAGTCCAAATAACACTGTCAACATTAGAGATTTGAGCCAACATTTCTATGGAAATCCTAATACAGTTTCAGATTATGCAAATGAAAACGATATATCATTAGATACAGAATTTAGATATAACAAAAGACAGCTTAGAAAATTCATCAAACTTGAAGTTAATCGAGATGGAATAAATTTAAAATTTTCGCGAGGAACTTTAAACGATAAAATTAGAATTTCAGAAGAGGATCCAAATATTGTTATAATTGAATCAGAAAGTTTTGCAAATGCATTAAGAGTTGAAATAGATAACAACTAATGATAGATAATCATAAACATATATTTGAGATATTTAAAAAATCTGCATTTTCTATAAATCCAGACGATATTGTTTTTCAATATTCTGCAGATATTGAAAGAGAATTATCTGATTTAAATCTAAATTTTCTAAAAATTAGAGAAGAATCTCTAACTGTTGAAAAAAACGATTTAGATTTTTATATTTTTGAAAAATCAAATGATTATCTAAAATTAAATGAAGTAGTAAAAAAGGGAAACGTTTTAATAATCAATAAAGAAAGCGTTCCGCTCTCTTTAATTGATGGCAAAACTTTTACTAATTTTATTGAAGATGAAAATAACTTTTTCTTTTCAAATTCAATATCATTCAACGAATTCATTGAATTTATAAAATCACAAGAAATGGATTCTGATGAAGCATTCCATTTTGTAGATTATGTAAACAAAACCAACAGAAAAATTGTATTTACAAGTTTGAGTGAAAAAGGACGGTTAATCATAAATTACTTTAATGAAATACATAATTTCGATAGTAATAATAATTATAGTATTCCATTAGAAGAATTTAAATCTTGTTTTATTAAAGAAAATTTGCATTTACCGAAATTTTTAAAAAACTCAATTATTGAATTTTCTTCAAAAAGTAAAAAAGAAATAAGAGTTAATGAGTTCTTCGAAAATTTAGATAAAATAATAAAAAATGCAAAAATAAATTTTGAAATTTATTTGAATAATTTATCCATTGATTCAATTAAAAAGGAATATGATGAATATAAAACTAAATACTTCAAAGAAATTTCAGAAATACTATCTAACATAACTCAAAAAATAATTGGTTTGCCGATTGTTATTGCAACAACATTATTTGCGTTAGAAAAAATTCAAATTTCTGTACAATTTTCAGCAATGATTATCATAACAATACTAATAACTAACATTTACTTAATTCTTCTATTAAAAATAAATTTCAACGATTTAGCATACATAAAAACAGTTTCTGAAAGAGATTATAAAAAACTAATTTCAAATAAATTTTTTACAGTCTTCCCAGAAGAAAAAACATATTTTACAGAAATAAAAACAAGATTAAATATGAGAGTTAAGCAGTTAAAAAACATTTGCGAAACTTATTTTTGGATTATTGGAATAACAAACATCGGATTAAATATATTGATTTTTAATAAATTAGAATTATCCACAGGACTTGTTTTTATGATTAGTGTAATCTCCTTTGGTATATTTGCATTTACTAGAAATATTATTTTAGAACAAACAGAAAAATAAAAGCGTCGCATAACAGCTTTGAGCTAGCTGGAGTTTAGTGGAATTACCGTTTCGCATCACGTTTTCGTTAATCCGAAAACTAAGCGTCTACGAACTTCCAGCCATCTCAAAGTGGCAAAATGTTATATGCCATTTAAATGAAAATTGGCGAAAATAGAACTTAAATAATTTATACTTTCATTATAAAAAATTAAAAAATGAACACATTTTACGCAATTTCAAAAGAAGGAAAAGAAGTAAATGAATTTGAAATTCCGTATTTTGATGATGTAATGAGTCAAAATCAAATAAATCCTACTGGTGGTTCCATTCAGATTAATAAAGTATTTAAAACAGCTACTGACCGAGAGTACGATATAAAGTTTCGAAAGGTAATGTATTCTCTAAAACCAATTTATAAAGTTCCTCTATTTTTGGATTATCACTTGGAAAGATATTTAGGAAATCCAACTGAATTTTTTTCTCAAATAAATTACACTATTTTACCCCTAGTTGACCGTGGAAGTCGTAAATCTTACGCAAAAATAATTCAAGATTGGCTCAATGTTAAGAATCCTAAATCTGAGTCAAAAAGTTATACAATTTCAACAGGTGACATAAATGCTCCATTGCAAATTCAACAAGATTCAAATTACTCGAGTCAAATACAGAAAATAAAACAAACGAAAGAAAGTGTAAATGAATTGTTCTCATTAATTAGGAAAGATATTGAGAAATTAGACAAGGATATTCGTGAAGATTTTGAGTTAGAAATGAATTACGCAGTTAAGCAACTTTCAAAAGAAAAAGACATTCAACCTCAATTGCTAAGTATAGGAGAACTTATAAAAAATGTTGGATTACCAATATTCACTGGACTAACTTCTTCTGGACTATTTGAAATGATAAAACTATTTATAGTAAAATAGAAACGGCATATAACAGTTGAGCTAGCTGGAATTTAGTGGAATTATCGTTTCACATCAAGTTTTCGTTTAACCGAAAACTGAAAGGTTACGAATCTCCAGCCATCTCAAAGAGGCCTTCCGTTGTGCGACATACTAACAAAAAACTGGGATAAAATAAAACAGAAGAAAAATGAAAATTGTATGTTTAGGCTGGGGTTCATTAATATGGAATCCTGAAGATTTATTAATTAAACGCGAATGGTTTGAAAATGGTCCGTTTTTGCCAATTGAATTCGCAAGACAATCAAATGATGGTAGATTAACACTTGTAATTACTAAATCTGCAAAACCTATTAGAACTTTATGGGCGGAAATGTCAACTACCAATTTAGAAATAGCTAAAAAATCTTTATCAATTCGTGAAGGAATTGCAGAAAAGAATATTTCAAGTTTAATTGGATGTGTCAAAAGCGATGAAATAATAACAAATGATAAATTAAAAATTGTTCTTAGAGATTGGGCTTTAGATTTAAAGATAGATGCTGTAATATGGACAAATTTGCCAACTAAATTTAATAAAAAGAGTCATAACGAACCTTCCTTGGAAGAAGCCGTTGATTACCTAAATAATTTGGACGTAAATAAAAAATCAAGAGCAGAAGAATATATTAGACGAGCACCAAAACAAATTGAAACCGATTTACGTAGAAAATTCGAATCTGAATTTGGTTGGACTTATAAAAATTAAAATAATGGAAAGAAAAAATCTAAAATCAATATTTATATTATTCATATTAGTATTTGTAAATTGTAAATCACCAAATGAAAATAAAATTATTGGCAATTGGGAGGGAACAAATACAAATAAAGCTTTTAGTAATATAGAACCTCGTTATTGTGAAATGGAATTTACAGAAGAAGGTAAGTTTTTTAACATAAATTCAGATATACAACGTTTAGAAAAAAATAAAGCTGTGTTAAAAGATTATATTATCAAAGGTGACTCATTAGTAACAATAGATTCAGATTCCAGAAAAGACCATTATTTTATTGAATATATTTCAGATACCAAATTAATTTTAAGGGAGAAAGTTGGAGACCTAAATGACTTTTCATACGAGTTAAATAAAGTTGGAAATAAATAATAGTACGTCGCACAACAGCTTTGATATAGCTGGAATTTAGTGGAATTATCGTTTCGCATTAAGTTTTCGTTAAGCCGAAAATTGAGCGGTTACGAACTTCCAGCCATCTCAAAGTGGCATAACGTAGTACACAAGCTAAAAAAAAACTATGCATCAAATAATATATCCAAATTTAGAAGACGGACATTCAGAATCATTAGAAGAATATATCCTGCAGATTTGTCATCAACATAAAACAGAAAATAGAGCAATGGCTTTTGCTTTTATTGTATCTGATTTAGATGATCCACAAATCATTAAATTACTAAGAGATAAAGATTATCTTCAAGCTTTAAATAAAATTTCGAGTAGATACTTGACGGTTTTTTATCTGAATAATGATTATGTAGATGAAACGATTAATAAAGCAGGGAAATCGGATATTATCAGATTTGAATTTGGGATTGAGAGAGTTGATGCTCCTGGCAATTATTCTCCAAAATATTTAGTGCAAAATTTATTAAATAGAGAAAATCTTCCATCTCCCTCAATCTTATTCTTTCAAGTAATTGATAATATTATTACTGACCATACCTTTGCACAAATCCGCGAAGATAGAATTGAAGACGCATTTATTGAAATGAAACAAATCATTAAAACTGCAATTGAAAGTTTAAGTACTGTAAAAGATGAAAATAGAGAAAACTCAAGTGAACTTTTTAATTTACTTAAACTAAGTATAGAGAGTTCTGAATATTGGAAGAATGCTAGGAATAATTTTGATAAATTAATTAAAATTAAAGACTTTTTATTATGTTGGAAAATATAAAACCAGTGTATAACAGCTTTGAGCTAGCTGGAATTTAGTGGAATTACCGTTTCGCATCACGTTTTCGTTACGCCGAAAATTGAGCGTTTACGATTTTTCAGCCATCTCAAAGTGGCGAAATTTTATACTGTAATATTAAAAACAATCACAAATGAAAAACGGATTACTTTATCCAATAATTAATTTTGTAATTACAAATCTAAAATATTTCAATTTAGTTGAATTATATAAGCTACTGCTTGTGAAAATATTTCGTAAAGGAGATAAATTGTCAGTTAATAGAATTGCAATTGACTCATTCATAATATTGAAATGGATTCTATTAGTTATTCTAATAAAATTTCAAATAAATAATTGTTTAATAACTGTAATTGTCTGGTATTTGCTTTATTCTAACTTGTATACATATTTCTACTATCATATTTGGTTTAATGATACGGCTAACGACCAACACAATACACCAATAAGAATAAGACGAAGATTTGTTAATTTACTAACTTCAGTAGGTTTTTCAAATCTCTGTTTTGCATACTTGTACCGCTTTCCATATCTACTAAACTTTGAATGGAGCGAAAAAATACCATTAACAACAAAAGCTCTTTGGTTTAGTTTCGCTAACTCGCTGACAGCAAATTATGAATTTGTTAGACCAATAAATAAGGATGGTGTCGATTTAACGATAACTCAATTAATAATTAGCTTTATTTTTCTAACAATGATATTAGGAAACTCAATTCCTAAAACTAACAACAATTAAACTATGGCTTATAGAAATGGAACATATGTTGCGTTCGCCGCTGATGGAGCGACAAATATTTTAACTTCTGATATTAAGTATTACAGATTATTACAAGGTTGGAAACTTATGAAGGGTAAAGATTTTAATATTATCGATTCCCACGAAAAAGGATCAATATTGAGAAAAGGAAGTTTAGATGAAACGATTAAAAGAACATTGAGAGGAAGATTAGACAATAGTACTAGATTATTATTATTAGTGGGAAACACAACACGATTCGATGATGATTTTGTCCCATATGAGATTCGATATGCAATTGACACATGTAAGCTTCCTGTAATTGTGTGTTATGTAAATTATGATAAAAGAATTTCTAATAATATTCCTCAGAATTTACTGAATTTATTACCAAAATCATTAAAAGATAGAATGGATAATGGGACAGCTAAAACAATTCACATTCCTTTTAGAGAGAGAATTTTAAATAGAGCAATTCAAGATTATAACCATAATAATATTCCTTCATACTCTTCTTCAATTTACCAAGACCATCTATACAATAATATTTATACTGACGGGAAGTTGTAAAAAATACTACAACTAACAGCAAAGGTATCGCTGCGTGCACAGAACGAATAATGAAAGCTGTGTTACACGGAATTAGATGAGTTTAAAAAAAAATCATAGTGTAAATTCAAATTAAACAAGATCAATCCATTTAGAGATTTTATGCGAACTGACATTGACAAGAACATTCGAGCAACAATGGAAAATCAGAGAATAAATAAAACCCCTAAATCAAAATTATCAGAATTCACAATTGAAGAAATTAGAGGCTGGATTATCGATCAAATGTATAATATTGAATCTCAAATAGATTTTTTAATTTGTGATTACTTTGATCCTAAAAATAAAAATGCGTTTAAAAAAATAGTACTGAATTCTTCAATTATTTCTATTGGTGGGAAAATCAAAATTAGGAGAAATATTAAATACTTCGATAAAAAAGTAATAGATAAAATTCAAAAAATTTCTTCAATAAGAAAAGATTTTGCGCATCTTCAGGTTACAGAACTTGTCCATATAAATATTACTAAAGATAAAAATGGTGAATTTAAAAGTTCAGAAGTTTCTAAAATAATAAGCCAAATGGAAGTTATGAATTAAAATGGTGAATTAAAAATGAAGAATTCACAGGAATTAATAACCGGATTTTTTGAATTAAATAATGAAATAAAAGAATACTTATTATCAAACAACCATAACTAACCGCCGCACGAAAAAGTTATTTGTTTTTAGTAAGTTGTAAATTATTCACAAATCAAAATTTACTATTTTGTAATTGATAGCAATCAATAAACCTAAATAAATTAGTATAAATATATATAAAACCTACTATGAGACTTATTACTACAGGAGAAATTGAGAATTGGGCGGACACGATAGAATGCAAATATTATCTTCCGCAACTGATAAGGAAACTAATTGTAGCAACAATAGATTTTAATTCTATAAGACATTTGGAATTCTCTTATGGAGAGGATGTGAATACTGGAGGTTATGATGGCGAGTTATTAACAGAGTCTGAAAATTTATTTGTGCCCTTTGGAGAAACTGTATGGGAATTCGGAACAACCAATAATAAAAAAGCGAAAGCAGACGAAGACTATGAAAAAAGAAAATTAAACCCATTAAATAAAGTACCGAGTGAGACTACTTATATTAATATTAATGGTAAAAAATATCGTGATAAAAAAAAGTGGGTCGCTGAAAAAAAAGAAGAAAATTTTTGGAAGGATGTAAAATATTTAGATGCAATTGACATAGATCAATGGCTCGAATTGGCACCACAGGTAGAAATTTGGCTTGCAGAAAAACTAGGAAAACCTACTAATGGAATATTTACTGCCGAGGAATATTGGAAAAGATGGAGCGATAATAAGAAAGTTAAGATTCTACCTGAAATAATTGCTGGATCGAGCCGAAAGAAAGCAGTTGAAAAAGTAAAACAGTTCTTAAATAGCGAAAGTGGCGTTTTATATATAAAATCCATTACAAAAGATGAAGCATTAATTTTTCCCGTGGCCATTTTAGAACAAATTGATGCACACGAAAAAAATAATTTATCATCAAAGACTCTTATAATTGATAATAGAGATTCATTTAGCAGATTAATACAAAGTAGCTGCCCTCTAATTATTATCACCAAATTTCAAGCAGATAGTACAGATATTAGTGCTGCAATACACAAAGGACATAAACTTATAGTGCCGCTGAGTCCTTCTGATGAGATAAATTCAGATAAAATCGATTTACCTATCGTTTCATTGGATGATTTTGAAAATGGATTAAAGAATATGGGAATTGACTATGAACAGGCTCGATTACTAACAAAGAATACTGGTCGAAATATTTCAGTTCTTAGAAGAACATTGGAGTTGGACTATATGCAACCCAAATGGCTTGATAACATAAGTATTGCTGATATTATTGCAATTCTTTTAGTAAATAGATTCTCAGAATACAAAGACGGAGATAAAGAGATAATAGAAAGAATAAGCGGGAAGTCATACTCTGAATATGAAAAATTCCTAAAGAGTTTATTAAATCAAGAAGATACACCTGTCTATCATATTAATGGAGTTTGGAGATTAATTTCTCCAACAGATATTTGGCTTTATATCGCAAAATATGTTTCCAATGATGATTTTGAAAAACTACAAAAAATATGTTTAGATGTTTTAAGTGAGATTGCCTATAAATATTCAATTCCATTAAACGACAGGGGTAATTTTATTCAAACTCCAGATGTAGCCCCTATATATTCATCCAATCTTAAAGAAGGCTTATGTGAGACTTTGGCAATAATATCAATATTGGGTGAAAAATACGGAATTGGTAGCATTACCCCTGACAAATTTGTTGATAGTACAATCCAATTTATACTCGAAAAAGATATAGTTGTTTGGAGGTCTTTATCAAGTAATCTTATGATACTTGCAGAAGCATCTCCACCAGTTTTCCTAAATAATTTAGAAAGAATAATAAAAGACAAATCAGTTGTAGCATTCTTTGAAGAACAACAAGGATTTTTGCATACTTCAAATGATTTAGCTCCCTTATTATGGTGCTTAAATATTATTGGCTGGATGCCAGAAAATTTAATGCGGGTTACTTTAGCTCTATGCGAACTTATAAATTCATCTCCTGATAAATTTCCAACCACAAATACTCCTTATGAAACATTAAAAAGTATTTATAGAGTTTGGTATCCCCAGACTAATGCAAATGCTGAGGATAGAAAAAAAATATTAGAAATAATTTTAAAAAAGTATCCTGACACATTATATAATCTTCTTGTTGGTATGATAGGAAGTGGTAATGATACTGCATTTCATATCCCCAGACCAAAATTGAGACTGTTTTCTGAATTATGGATATTCCGCTGCAAAGGTCGCCACGATTCCGCTACAAAGTGCACCACGATTCCGCTGCAAAGTACACCATCCAT